>JANNFV010000589.1:0-2688 GCA_031380285.1 Hyphomicrobiales bacterium
CGAAAACCGGACCGATACCCTGCATTGTCCGTGACGCTGATACCGACATCCTTGCCGAGGACGACTCGCTTGCCGAAAACGTGCAGCGTGTCGCCCTCCACCCGCTCGATCAGTATCGCGCGTTCATGGCGCTCAGGGAAAAGGGCCAGACCGAGGAGGCGATCGCAGCCTCCTTCTTCGTGCCGGTCACGGTGGTCAGGCAGCGCCTCAAGCTGGCTTCGGTCTCGCCAGCCTTGCTTGAAGTCTATGCCCAAGACGGGATGACGCTCGAACAGCTCATGGCGTTCACGCTCGCGAGCGACCATGCACGGCAGGAACAGGTCTGGGAGGCACTCCAGCATTCCTACTCCAAGGAGCCCTACCAGATCCGTCGCATGCTGACGGAGAAGCAGGTTCGAGCCTCCGACAAGCGCGCCCGTTTCATTGGCGTCGAAGCCTACGAGGCGGCGGGCGGCACCATGTCGCGCGATCTCTTCCAGAACGATGACGGCGGCTGGCTCGACGATCCGGCCCTGCTCGACCGTCTGGTGATGGAGACGCTAAAGGCCGAGGCGGAGACGATCGCCGCCGAGGGCTGGCGCTGGATCGAGGTCGCGATTGAGCTGCCGTACGGCCACGCCCATGGGCTGAGACGCATTGACGGTCAGGCCGCGCCGCTGAGCGACGACGAGCAGAAGCAGCTCGCCGAGGTCCAGACCGAGTACGACGATCTCTCGACCGAACACCAGGACGCCGAAGAGCTGCCGGAGGAGGTCGATGTACGCCTCGGCGAGCTAGAAGCCCTGATCGCCAGCTTCGAGGAGCGTCCGGTCGTGTTCGATCCGGCAGAAGTTGCCCGTGCTGGCACTTTCGTTAGTCTCAAGCCTGACGGCAAGCTCGCCGTTGAGCGCGGCTATGTCCGGCCGGAAGACGAGCGCAGGGCGGATGATCCCTTGGACGATGTTGGCGACATTGGCCCCGTCGCCGACGGGGATGGCTCCGCCGGCATGGCGGGCGGTTCAGGACGAGGTGGTGCCGTCATCACGGTCGCCGGCGGCAAGGACAGTGCCGAGGATGACGAAGACGACGCGATCCGTCCGTTGCCGGACCGGCTAGTGCTGGAATTGACAGCGCACCGTACGCTCGCTCTTCGCGATGCGGTGGCTCAGCAGCCCGAGGTCGCCCTGACCTTGCTGCTGCACAAGCTTGTCACCGACACGTTCCAGCATGGTGGGTTCAACGGCTGCCTGGAGGCGTCGGTTCGCCACGTCTTCTTCCCAGTGCAAGCGCCCGACCTCAAGGACAGCCCGTCAGCGTCCAGCATCGCCGTCCGGCAAGATGGCTGGCGGATCGAGATGGCGCCTGTCGTTGAGGACAAGGATCCTGACGCTCTCTGGAACTGGCTGCACCAGCTCGATAGCGCGAGCCGTCTGGCGCTGCTGGCCCATTGTGTCTCCGACGGCGTCAACGCGCTGCAGGAAAAGGTCGACCGTTACGGTGGAACGGGTGTCAGCGCTCATGGCCTGAGCCAGCGCCTCATCGAAGCCAACCGCCTCGCCGCAGCCGTCAACCTCGACATGGTCGAGGCAGGCTGGCGTCCGATCGAGGCCAACTACCTCTCACGTGTCACCAAGCCCCGCATCCTCGAAGCCGTCCGCGAGGGCGCTGGCGAGAAGGCGGCGGAACTGATCGCCCATCTCAAGAAGGGCGACATGGCGCGCGAGGCCGAACGGCTGCTCACCGACAGTGGCTGGCTTCCGGAGCCGCTGCGGATCGTCGGCGATGATGCGGCAGCCGGCGCCGAAGCTGGACCCGAGGCGTCCGGGACGGTCGATCTGCCAGCGTTCCTCGATGAGGGTGGCGAAGGCGACGACGGCACCTCCGATGACCCGGAGATCGACCAGCCGTCGCCACCGGCCATGGCGGCCGAGTAGCTCCAGCACGCGAGGGGGGCGGCATACGCCGCCCCTCTTTCATCATCAGTGCCTTCGAATCATCCCTCCCCCAAGCCCGGCCTTGTGCCGGGCTTTCCGCATCAGGAGATCATCATGACCGCTCACACAGCCGATCCCGCATCGCTCGCACCCAACGCTGCAGCAGCGGCGCAACCAGGCCAGGTCGTTCCCGACTACGCCGCCCTCGATGCCGCGCATCAAGCCTTGAGTGCGCGGCTGCATCCCGCCAACAAGGCGGACCTGTTCTCTGTCCTGGACGGCGCCGGCATCGTCACCGTCACAGTTGCGTTCAATGGCTACGGCGACAGCGGCCAGATCGAAAGCATCGATGCCATCGGCAAGGATGGCATGTCCCGCGAGCTGCCCGCGACATCGATCACGATCCGAAGCGCCCGTTGGGGCGAAGCCGAGCCCGCAAGCGAGGAGATACCGGTCGCTGAGGCCGTCGAGCGCCTCGCCTACGATCTCCTGGGCGGTGCCCATCCTGGATGGGAGATCAACGACGGCTCCTTCGGCACCTTCGTCTTCGATGTCGCGGCGGCCACGATCACGCTCGATTGCAACGTCCGCTTCACCGACTCCGAACTGCACTCGTCCACATTCTGACAGGAGGACATCATGGCCCATCCATACCATCACGCGCTGTCGTCCCAGAAGAAATGGGGCGGCGCGCCCGAAGACACGCTCCATATCCATGCCTGGTTCGACGCGAGCAAGATGTTCGTTGCTGACTTCCGCCACCGGGCGCTGCGCC
>JANNFV010000028.1:0-1532 GCA_031380285.1 Hyphomicrobiales bacterium
CAGGCCCACGACCGCACCCATTTCGAAATTCTGTTGCCCCACGATCTGCTTGTAGGCATCGGTTGCCAGCACGTTGAACTGGCCACCAATCACCTTGGGGATACCGAAATCGGTAATGACGAGGGTGAACACCACGAAGCCTGCGCTGATCAGGCCATAGCGCGCACCCGGCAAGGTGATGGTGGTGAAAACGCGCAGCGGCGAGGTGCGCAGGGCCTCCGCCACCTCGTAGAGCCTGCCATCCGCCAGGCGTAGCGCCGTGGCGATGATCATGACGGCATGGGGAAAACAGTAGGTTGCCTCGGCGATGACAATGCCGGTCTGGCCGTAGATCGAGTGGCCGAACATCCATCCCTTGAGGATGCCCTGGTTGCCGAAGAGATAGATCAACGAAATCGCCGACAGCAGCGAGGGCGCGAAGATCGGCAGCAGCGCCAGCGCCATGAACAGCCCGGCGAAGGGCATGCAGCTGCGCGTCAACGCATAGGCATAGACGAAGGCCAGCAGCAGCACGATGGCGGTGGTCAGGAGGGCGACCTGCAGCGAATTGAACAGCGCCCGCACCAGCGACGGCGTGGCGAAATAGCGCGTGAAATTGGCGAGGCCGACGAACTCCCCATTGCCACTCTGCACGCTCTTCGACAGCAGCGCCCACAGCGGCAGCGCAATGATCACGAACAGCAGCACAGCCGCCGCCGCCAGCAGCAGCCCCGCAACACGGTACTCGGTCAGCAGCGGTTGCGGTGAAAGGGCTTGTCTCCGGTCGCTTGCAACACCCGTTGCCATGGCCGTCATCCGCTCGTTCGCGCAGGGAACACGCGCATGGCCTCGGGTGGCAGCCTGAGGCCGAGTGTCGTGTCCGCGACAGGCTTCAGCGACGCCATGACATGGGCCGACACATCGGCCAACAACGGCTTGTGATCGACGCCGGCCAGCACCAGGCTGATACGGCTGAAGGCGCCCAGGAATTCGATGTCGCGGATGCTGGCGGGCAGCATTCCGGGAGCATTGGGCGGGCCGATCTGCACCGCTTCAGGCCGGAAGCCGATCTCGACGGCGGCACCCGCATGCATGGCGATATCACCAACGCGCGTCTCCAGCACATGTGGCCCGACCTGCACATGCTGCGCATCCCGCGTCGTCCCCGGCAGGAAGTTCATGCGGCCCACGAAGTCGGCCACAAAGGCGGTGGCGGGCGCGCCATAGATCTCCTCCGGCGTGCCCACCTGCTCGATCACGCCATGGTTCATCACCACGATGCGCTCCGCCATGGAGAGCGCCTCTTCCTGGTCGTGCGTGACCATGATGGTGGTGACGCCCAGGCGATGGTGGAGGGAACGAATCTCTTCCCGCAGGCGCAGCCGCACCCTTGCATCCAGCGCGGACAATGGCTCATCCAGCAGCAGCAGGCCGGGTGACGTCGCGATGGCGCGGGCCAGTGCCACGCGCTGCTGCTGGCCGCCCGAGAGTTGCACGGGATATTTGCGGCTCTGGTCGGTGAGGCCGACCAGCGTCAGCAACTCATCGACGCG
>JANNFV010000621.1:0-3997 GCA_031380285.1 Hyphomicrobiales bacterium
ATAGAAACCCGAGGCGTACTTCGCAGCGTAGGACATGATCTGCACGTCCTCGAGGCCGTTTTCATCCAGCTTGCGGCGGATGGCGCCGATGCGGCCGTCCATCATGTCGGAGGGAGATATGACATCGGCCCCCGCTTCGGCCAGCGCGAGGGATTGGCGGCACAGCAGCGCCACGGTCGGATCGTTGAGGATGCGGCCATCTTCGGTCAGCAACCCGTCATGGCCGTGGCTGGTGTAGGGGTCGAGAGCAGAATCGGTGATGATGCCGATCTCGGGGACGGCTTTCTTGATGGCACGCACGGCGCGGCACATCAGATTGTCGGCGTTGACCGCCTCGCTGCCCACGGGATCGCGCAAATCCTTCTCGATATAGGGGAAGGGGGCAATGGCAGGAATGCCCAGCCTTGCGGCCTTCTCGGCCTCGCGGCATGCCTCGTCGATGTTGATGCGGTCGACGCCCGGCATGTGCTCCACGGGCCAGCGTGCATCCTGGCGGTCCATCAGGAACAGCGGCCAGATCAGGTCATTCACGGTGACAGCATGTTCGCGCACGAGATTGCGCGACCAGGCCGCCTTGCGGTTGCGGCGCAGGCGCACCGGAAGATCAAGCGTCTCGACTGGCCCGGCCATCGCCACGCCAGCCATCTTGCCCCGCTCCATGCGTGTCATGCTGTTTCCCCACTTGTGACTTCGATCCTTTTTACAGACTGGAATCGCTCAAAGGAAGAGCGGGAATCTTGGTATGCGGATTGGATGTCCTTCTCCCAACGAAGAAGCGAAAACGTGCCGCCACCTTGACGCGCTCCGTCCGCTCCGCGACAAGCGCAGCCATGACGCTCGCCCTCGACCTGAACCTCGATCCGCGCTGGAAACGGCTGCATGATCCCGCTTTCGTCTGCCGCGCCTGCGGGCAGAAACATGGCGGCGTGTTTTCGCTCAACATGGAGAAGCCGTTCCAGTGGCACGGCGGCGACCGGCAGGAGGGCAACGCGCCGGACATCGATCCACGCAACTATCTGCTCGAGGATTTCTGCGTCATCGACAACAAGCAGTTCTTCATCCGCTGCGTGCTGGATCTGCCGATCCTGGGGAGTGGAGGCAAGCTCTTCTCCTTCAGCACCTGGGTGTCATTGTCCGCCCAGGATTTTGATCGGTACGGCGATTCTTTCGACGCTCCCGATCAGTCAAGCATCGGCACGCTGGTTGGCAAGCTGGCCAATCGCCTGGGTTCCTTTCCCGAAACGCTTGATCTGCCCTGTGCCGTGCGGCCGCAGAAGGGCAACCTGCGCCCGCTGGTCTTCGTCGATGCGGACGAGCATTCGCTGTCGAAGGCCCAGAAGAACGGCATCACCTTCGAGCAGTTGCTCGATTTCTATGCCGCGAGCGGTCATGACATTCGCCCCGGCCTGAAGGTGGTGAACTAGTGACGGACACTCCGGAGCCCGAAGTCCTCCTGACGCAACGGGGATCGGCCGGCATCGTCATGCTCAACCGGCCCCGGCAGCTCAACGCGCTGACCCACGCCATGGTGCAGGCGATCTGGCCGCAGATGCTGGCCTGGAAAGACGATCCGGTGGTGACCCGTATCGTGATATCTGGTGCGGGCGAGAAGGCGTTTTGCGCAGGCGGCGATATCCGGGCGCTTTATGATCTTGGCAGGGCGGGGCGTCAGGCCGAGGCCAAGCCGTTCTGGCGCGAAGAATACACGCTCAACCATCTGCTGAAGACCTATCCGAAGCCCGTCGTATCGCTGCTTGATGGCATCGTCATGGGCGGCGGCGTCGGCATGAGTTTCCATGGCTCGCATCGCGTGGCCTCGCAGAAGCTGATGTTCGCCATGCCTGAGGTGGGCATCGGCTTTTTCCCGGATGTCGGCGCAAGCTGGTTCCTGCCGCGCCTGCCGCATCATGCTGGAACATATCTGGCGCTGACCGGTGCGCGGATTGGACTGGGCGATGCCATGGCGCTGGGGCTTGCCACCCATGCGGTGGAGAGCGCTGACATGGCCGCCATTGCCGAAGCGCTTGTCACGGATGAGGCAGTCGATGCCGTTCTGGCGCGTCACGCCATGGCCGTGCCGCCTTCGCCCCTGATGGAGCACAAGGCGCTGATCGCAACGGCGTTCGGCGAGGAGAGTCTGGCTGCGATCCTGTCAGCCTTGTCGCAGGCAGCGCTGGGCGGATCGGCGTTTGCCAGTCGGACGCTGGAGACGATGCAGGGCAAGTCGCCGACGAGCATGGCGATTGCGCTGGAACAGGTGAAACGCGGCGGGAGCATGAGCTTTGCGGCTGTGATGCAGATGGAATACCGCATCGTCTGCCGCATCGCCGAGGGGCATGATTTCTACGAGGGTGTGCGCGCCGTGATCGTGGACAAGGATCAGAAGCCGGCGTGGAAGCCCGCCCGGATCGAGATGCTGGACCAAGCCGCCGTGCTGGCGCATTTCGCGCCTCTGGCGGATGATCTCATCCTGGAGTAGGCACAGCGTCCATGTGGCCTTTTCCTCCTGCCGCTCCTGTCCAGCCGAAGCCGGATGACCAGATCCGCAACCGTGATATCTTCGCGGATGACAGCGCCATGCGTGCCCGGAGGCGCTGGACCCGGCTGCTCATCGTCTTCCTGCGCAGCCTCTCGATGCTGTGCCTGCTCAGGGGCCTGATCGACTGGTCGCGCATCCTGGGCTTCATCGGCCCGGAGAACGGCTTCGAAATCATGCCGATGACCGGCCAGATCTCGACCGTGCTCTACGCCATCCTCAATTGCGTCGCCGCAGTCGGGTTGTGGCTGACAAGCGCCTGGGGGGCCGTGCTGTGGTTGATCGTGACGCTGTGCGAAGTCTTTTTGCCCATGACCTTTGCCAACGGACTGCAACAGGCGGGCTCAAGCGACTTCCTGCTGCTCGGTCTTGTCGTGCTTTATGTCGTGCTCACCTGGCTGTCGTCCCGCGAGCGCGAGCGGGATCATTGAATTCAGGTCTTAACGTGCAAGTGTTCGCTTTAACCCTTCGTTCAGCATAAGCGGTGCGCCAGATAAAATTCTGTTAACCCTCAGTAGTAAATCAAATATTTATCCTGTCGCTTAAACCGACTTTCACTTGTGTTGTCGTAATCTCTGAAACCAAGGACGGCGAAAAGCTGCCTCAACCAGGGATAGGCGAAACCATGAACAAGTCATCTGCGGTTCTGATAGAACCAATGATTGCCGGTGCTGAGGCTCCCGCAGTCAAGGATCATTATCTCGAGTCCCTCAAGCTGGTGGAGCGCTTGCACCGCCGCCTGCTCGACGTCATCAAGGATGAATTCGACCGTCGCGGTCGCTCCGATGTCAACAGCGTCCAGGCGCTGCTGCTCTACAACATCGGTGACAAGGAACTGACGGCGGGCGAGCTGCGCACACGCGGCTACTATCTGGGCTCGAACGTCTCCTACAACGTCAAGAAGTTGGTCGAGATGGGCTACTTGCACCATGCACGATCACGCGTTGATCGCCGCTCGGTGCGCATCAGCCTGACCGACAAGGGCCAGCAGGTGCATGACATCGTCTCGGTGCTCTACGAAAAGCACGTGAAGACGGTGGAGAACATCGGCGGCATTCCAGCCGAGGACTTCCAGCGCCTCAATGCGGCCCTGTTGCGCCTCGAGCGCTTCTGGACCGACCAGATCCGCTACCGGCTGTAAGCCAGCACGCGATCAGGATTGCACAAGCCGGGCTGTCAGCCCGGCTTTTTGCTGTCACGAGCATGCGTGCAGCCTACCACCGTGGCCACAGCGCTCCGGTCCGTGCGACCCATTCGGCATGGCCTGGCCTTGTCTTGAGCTGCTCGTCGAGCATGGGCACGCCGGACAGCTTCATGCGCAGCCTGCCCCTGAGTTTCATCTTTACGCTGACCATGCTTAGCATGGCGATCCTGCTGACATCGCAGACGCTTTTTCCCTGACAAACCAAGGGATCATCGCAAGTCGTGAATTGCGTCTGCGCATCGCTTAGCCCATACTGC
>JANNFV010000682.1:0-5253 GCA_031380285.1 Hyphomicrobiales bacterium
AATGCGTCAAATCGTGACGCCCAGCACATTCGCCACCGTGAAGATATCCTTGTCGCCACAATACGCCGACAAGCAGCACGCTCAAGCACTCTCCAGCGTTTCAACCCGGTGCTTTATATCCTTCACATCAATGACAATCGATCCGATGGCTGTTGTCATCACATAGGTCAGGCCCTGAAGCTGGGCATCGATGTTTTCGACACGTTCAGAGAGATCGGAAATCTTCGCACTCAATCCGGCCTTCACATCGGCGATATCGTCGCGGATCAGGCGCAATTGCTCAAGCACAAGATTTGACGGCTCGACGGACATGCCAAAATCTCCGGTCCTGAATTTCCCCCAGAATGAACAAACAAGGAACAAATGTCAAGCGAAGCAAAATCTCATTGCACTATCCATGCCTCACATCCCGCCCAAATGCTCCGCCACAGTGAAGATATCCTTGTCCCCCCGCCCGCACAAATTCATCACCATCAGGTGATCCCTCGGCTTGGTCGGCGCGATCTGCAGCACCTTGGCGAGAGCATGGGCGGGCTCCAGCGCGGGGATGATGCCCTCCAGCGCACAGCAAGCCTGGAACGCCTCCAGCGCCTCTGAATCAGTCGCCGAGATATATTGCACGCGCTTGATGTCGTGCAGCCAGGAATGCTCGGGGCCGATGCCGGGATAGTCGAGGCCCGCTGAAATCGAGTGCGCGTCCTGGATTTGCCCGTCGTCGTTCATCAAGAGGTAGGTGCGGTTGCCGTGCAGCACGCCGGGGCGACCGCCGGTGAGCGAGGCCGCGTGCAGGCCGGATGACAGGCCATGGCCCGCCGCCTCCACGCCGTAGATCTCGATCTGCTCATCGTCGAGGAAGGGATGAAACAGCCCCATGGCGTTGGAGCCGCCGCCGATGGCCGCAATGAGGCTGTCAGGGAGACGGCCTTCGGCCTCGTGCATCTGCTCGCGGGTCTCACGCCCGATGACGCTCTGGAAATCGCGCACCATGGCGGGATAGGGATGCGGACCCGCCACAGTGCCGATGCAGTAGAACGTGGTTTCCACGTTGGTCACCCAGTCCCGCAACGCATCGTTCATGGCGTCCTTGAGCGTCTTCGAGCCGGAGACAACGGGCACCACCTTGGCACCCAGCATCTTCATGCGGAAGACGTTGGGCTTCTGCCGCTCCACATCGACTGCGCCCATATAGACGATGCATTCGAGGCCGTAGCGGGCGCAGAGCGTGGCCGTGGCGACGCCGTGCTGGCCCGCACCCGTCTCGGCGATGATGCGCTTCTTGCCCATGCGTCGCGCCAGCAGGATCTGCCCCAGCACGTTGTTCACCTTGTGGGCGCCGGTGTGGTTCAACTCGTCGCGCTTGAAATAGATTTTCGCGCCAAGTCCGGGATTGCCCACATCCGCTGCGATCTTCCGGCAGGCTTCGGTCATGCGCTCGGCGAAATAGAGCGGGCTGGGGCGACCGACGTAATGCTTCAGCATGAAGGCCATTTCGTCCACGAACTTCGGATCCTTCTTCGCGTCCTCGTAGGCCTGCTGCAATTCGAGGATCAGCGGCATCAGCGTTTCGGCGACGAAGCGCCCGCCGAAGATGCCGAACATGCCGTTCTCGTCAGGGCCGGTGCGGAAGGAATTGGGGCGTGTCGGCGCGTTCATGGACTCGTTCCTTGGTCAGTTTCCGCCCCCTCAATCCTCATCCTGAGCCTGTCGAAGGACCCTGGCTTCCGGATGGCTGGGCGCTTTGGTCCTGATCCTTCGACAGGCTCAGGATGAGGCGGCTTGGCGGGCGTTCTCGATGAAAGTCTTGATCTTCTCCACGTCCTTTACGCCCGGCGCGCTTTCGACGCCAGAGGACACATCGACACCTGCCAGCGTGACGCCAAGGCCCTTCACAGTGCTGACGGCGTCGCCGATATTTTCCGGGGTCAGGCCACCGGAAAGCATGAAGGGCATGAAGGGATCGAGGCCCTTGAGGATGCTCCAGTCGAATGTCTTGCCATGCCCGCCGGGATAGGCCGCATCCTTGGGCGGTTTGGCGTCGAGCAAAAGGCGATCAATGTGCGGGCGGTATGATGTGATTGCGGCAAGGTCAGCGGCTTCCGCCACGCCGAGCGCCTTCATCACAGGGCGTTCGATGCGTTCCGACAATGCCGCGCAGCGCTCCGGCGTTTCCGAGCCATGAAGCTGGATCAGGTCCGGGTTCACGGCGGCCATGATGGCGTCGATGCCTTCGTCCGACGGGTCGACCGTCAAGACGACAATGATCGCCCTGCCCCGCGCCATCGCGGCGAGTTCGGCGGCGGTTTCAAGGCTGACGCTGCGGGGTGACTTGCGGTGGAAAACAAGGCCGACCATGTCGGCACCCGCGTCAAGCGCAACGGCCATGGTATCAGGCGTGGAAAGGCCGCAAATCTTGATGGGGAAGGGAAACTCCGGCTCTTCCCGTCCGACAACCCGGAGCGCTCTTGCGAGCGGCGGGGCATCTTCTTGCGCGATCCTGAATAGCCACGCGTCGTCAAT
Source organism: Hyphomicrobiales bacterium (assembly GCA_031380285.1). Lineage (GTDB taxonomy): Bacteria > Pseudomonadota > Alphaproteobacteria > Rhizobiales > Beijerinckiaceae > JADCCX01. The sequence goes on from JANNFV010000682.1 coordinate 2,518, forward strand.
GTCATCATAGCCGTGAACCAACCTGTGGCGAAGACTGATGATGTCCTGCCAAGGAACGCCGGGGAACTGTCCCTTCGCCAATCGAGGCAGCTTCCAGGCCGCTTCACCAATGATCATGAACCAGCGCTCCACAGCCGCAACCAGCACATCGTTTGTCAGGAAGGCATCCAGCGCGATGCCATCAAGTGCTTCACGAACGTGATCACTGGCGGCTACGATATGTGAAAGCCGAAGTCGGTAATCCTTGCTCAAAGGGACTGCGCCTCAGCCAAGACACGGCCTTTGATCCGCTGATGGAGGCCCTTTTCCATGATGATTTCTACCTTCCGATGCAACCGCTTGGCCAGCAGCCGCTCGATAGCGAATACGTCGAATAGCCGAAGACCCATTCCGGTCTCTTCAGCCAGCACATCAACATCGCTTTCCGCCGTCTGCTCCCCTCGCACGAACGAGCCGAAGATCGAGACGAGCCGGATGGGATAACGGCCCTCGATCTCTGGCTTCAGGCGGCGCAGTTCAGCCTTTATCTCTTCCAGCGTATCCATAGTCGGAGATATAGCACAAAAGAACAGCGGAATTAAACGCCCAGCCTCCCGCCCAGCTCATCGTCCAGATGAACACGGATAATTTCCTCGAAGCTGGTCTCCGCCTTGAAACCCAGGCTGGCGGCGCGGCTGACGGAAAAGTTCCGGGGCCAGCCGGCCACGATGCGGATGATCGTCTCGTCCGGCTCGCGGCGGATCAGCTTGACGGCCTTTTCGCCCGCCACCTTGCGCAGCGCCGCGATCTGCTCTCCCACCGTGGCGGCGAGGCCGGGCATGGAGAGGTTGCGGCGCGTGCCGATCAGGCTCGTGTCCATGGTCGCGGCATGCACGAGGAAGCCCACGGCAGAGCGCGGGCTGGCGTGCCAGTGCATCACGTCCTCGCCGACCGGCAGCACGGCCTCCTTGCCGCTCATCGGTTCGCGGATGATGTTGGAGAAGAAGCCGGAGGCCGCCTTGTTGGGCGCGCCCGGTCGCACACAGATCGTGGGCAGGCGGATGCCGATGCCGTCGAAGAAGCCGCGCCGTGTGTAATCCGCCAGCAACAATTCGCCGATGGCCTTCTGCGTGCCGTAGCTGGTGAGCGGTGTGGTGTGGAACTCGTCGCCAATGGCGTCAGGGAAAGGCGCGCCGAAGACGGCGATGGACGACGTAAAGATCACACGGGGCTTGTAGCCATCGCCCACCATGCGGATGGCATCGAAAAGGTAGCGTGTGCCATCCAGGTTGATACGGTAGCCCTTGTCGAAATCGGCCTCTGCCTCGCCCGAGACAATGGCTGCCAGATGCAGGATCAGGTCTGGCCTGGCTGCGATCAGCTTTTCGGCGGCACCCGGCACGGCGACATCGCCCGTGAGCGGCTCGAAGGCAAAAGTGGCACTTGCGGGCTTTACCGGCGCAACCACGTCGTGGCCGGTGACCTTGGCAATCTCCTTGCCGCCAAGATGCCCGTCCCGTGCGATGCGCTCGAGAAACTTGCGACCCACCATACCGGCCGCACCCAGAACCAGAATGTGCATGGTTGCTGCTCCCTGCGGCTAGACCGCGTTGATCTGCTGCAGCAACAGACCGGGAATGACAAGACCCGATGCAGCAGCTTTCGCCCGCAGGTCCATGCGGCGCATGCCTGAGAGGCGCGCACCGGGCTGGCTTTCGATGGCTTTCGCCAGCGTGGCCATGCGCTCCGCGAAACCCCCGTGGCCAAAAGCTGCGGGATCGATGGCAAGGATCAATTGTCCCGTGCGCGGTGGGCCGCCCTTGTCATCCAGAAAGGACGATGCCTCGAACGCGAAATGCGTGCCGACGACAGCCGCCGCCAGTGCCTCCACCATGAAGGCAAGGGCCGCGCCCTTGGCACCGCCCAGTGGCAGCATGGTGCCCGCGATGCCCTGGGCCGGATCGGTCGTCGGGTTGCCGTCAGGATCAAGTGCCCAATCCCCCGGGATGGCCTCGCCCTTCTGGCGTGCGGCCACGAGGTTGCCCCGCGCCACCTTGGACAGCGAGAGATCGACCACCACAGGCGCACGGCCCGCTAGCGGCGCGGCGAACGCAATCGGATTGGTGCCATAGACTGCGACCTTGCCGCCGGTTGGCGCCATGGCGGCGGGCGTGTTGGCGAACAGCATGGCGACGAGGCCCTGCTCCGCCAGCTTTTCCACGTGATGGCCGGCCACGCCGCAATGGTTGGAGCGGGTGATGGCGGCTGCAGCGATGCCCTGCTTCCGGGCGATGGCAGGCAGCTTCTTGAGGGCCAGATCAATGGCGGGATAGGCAAAGCCATCGGCGGCATCGACGACCAGGACTGCTGGCCGAGGACGGGTGGCGACCGGCTTGGCGTCGCCCTTGGCCTTGCCCGACTTGACCATGGTCAGGTAGGTCGGCACGCGCTGCAGGCCATGGCCCTTCAGCCCGTCCGCTTCTGCCGCAACCAACGCTTTTGCGACGGAGAGCGCCACGGGGCGGGCGGCCCCACGCTTCTGGAACTCCCGGGTGACGAAGCGGATGGCGGCATCGAGATTCAGGGTTTTGTCACGCATTGTGTATCCTTGTCATTTCACTTGCAGCAGCCTTGTGCGTCCTCCGAGGCTCCAAAAAGCTCGCACCTCTGGATGAGAAACGTCTGGCATTGCGCACCGGTCCAAATCTTGAGGTGCGGCGGGAAGCGGTGCCTCGAAGGACGCACAAACCCTCTGCC
>JANNFV010000697.1:0-7010 GCA_031380285.1 Hyphomicrobiales bacterium
ATGCGCGTGATCTCGTCGGCAACAGCCCTCTGGGCGTCGCGCAGCGTCGATTGCGCCGCGAGGTATTCCGGATGCATGGGGCCAAGCGATGTGCTGAGGTTCACCGCCCTGCGCTGGGCCTCGCCCATCTGCTGGCGCAACAGGCCGAGCGTCTGCGAATTGACAGCCTCGGGCAGGGCACCCCGTTCGGCCTGCTGCCCCCGCACGCTGTCGACCTGGTCGAGCTTGGCCTTCGCGTCCGCCGAGCGGGAGCGGGCGAGGGCAAGCTGGCTGTTGACGGCGGCCAGCTGTTCTTCCGTCACCAGCTTGCCGCTGGCGCCCACGATGTTTTTCTGCGTCCGATAGGTCTCGACCTTGTCTTCGGCGGCGCGCACCTGGTCGCGCAACTCATTCAGCCGTCCTGTCAAGGTGTTGCTGACGCGGCGGTTTGCTTCAGCGCGTGATGTCGTCTGATCATCGAGATAAGCGGCGGCGAAGGCGTTGGCGAGCCGCGCAGCCTTCTCCGGCGTTGAACCCGTCACGGCAATGTCGACGATGAAGGTGCGTTCCCCTCGTCTGACCCAGAGATTGCGCCCGAGCTGTTCGACAATGCGCTGCGTGCGATCTCCGCCCTGACCCGAGGGAAACAGCCGCGACAGGACGCCGGAGCTGCCGCTGTACTCCGGATCGCGGACCAGGCTCTCGCGATCAATGACTTTGCGCATCAGGTTGCTGGAGGAGATGATGCGCGCCTGGCTCTCGATATAGGCCGTGGTCGAATCGCTGTTCAGGTTGTTGGGAGAGACGTCGCCTGACAGCGCCCGCAATTCGCGCGGATCGATCAGGACCTGCGCAATGGCTTGGAAACGGTCATACAGTGTCAAGCTGTAGGCAACAGCCAGTCCCGCAAACAGGATCGACAGCAGGACAGGCCACCATTTGCGCCGCCATAAAGCAGCAGGGATCGAGGCAAGTCCAAACTCCGCGCCGGGAGCTCCGGGCGGTCCATCTGGATGTCGCTGTCGATCATACTGGTACATGCCTGAACGCGGAACGCTAGAGGCGCTGCGGATGTCGCAACTCTCGTGAGTTTTCAGCATTGCCAGCAAGTCCCTAAGGCTTCGTTTACCATAACCCGGAGTGCTGCCACCAAGGGGTCAAAACCCCGAATTTCCAGCTTTCTTTCAGAGCGAACGTCGAAAATCGCGGATGACGCGCATCATCGGTTTGTCGCGATAATCCGTGTCAAGCGGCAGCGGGCGATTGGGCAACCCGTCCTTGCGTTTGAAATGCTCGGGGATCCAGCTGTAGCGATCCGTGATCCCCCAGGTGATGATGGTCTCCAGGCCACCCGCATCCGCCAGCGCCCCGAGAAACGCTTTCACATGCCGCGCCGCTGCCTCGTCCCGTTCGCCCTGTGGGCCGGGCAGACGCCAGTCGATGACATCCATCTCCGTCACCATAACACGCAGGCCCAACGCCTTCAGATCCTTGACGAATTGCCCGATGCCAGCGCCGTCGATTTCCTGCTCGGCATAAAGATGCGCCTGGAAGCCGATGGCGTGGATCGGAATCTTCTTCGACTGCAGGCGGCGCACCAGGTTCAGCACATGCTGCCGACGCAGCGCCTGCCTCGGCCCTGTATTCTCGAGGTCGTAGTCGTTATAGACGAGTTCCGCCTTCGGATCGGCCTCCGCCGCCGTCTTGAACGCGATATCGATATGTTCAGGCCCCAGCAGACGCTGCCACAAAGTGTCGCGCCAGATGCCTTGCGTCGTCGGATCATGGGCAATCGCCTCGTTGACCACGTCCCAGGAGGGGATCTGGCCGCGATAGCGCGAGGCCACGACCTCGATATGCCGCCTGAGTTCGCGCTCGGCCTCCTGTCGCGTCGCAATGGCCTTGGTCCAGGCAGGCATGCCGCCATACCAGCACAGGGCATGGCCGCGCACATCCTTGCCGTTGCTCCTGGCAAAACCGATGATCCTGTCAGCATCATCGAATGAGAATTGCTCCCGCGTCGGACGGATCGCCTCCCATTTCAGGTCATTCATCGGCACGATGATGTCACAGTGCTTGACCAGGGCATCGCGGTAGAGCGGATCATCGACGAAGTTTTCCTTCATCGCAGCCGCACCATACCGGACACGTCCGGATTGCGCTGGAGACTGGCCAGCGGATGCCGCCAGCACGCCGCTGGCAAGCGCAATCATCGCATCGCGGCGGGTGGGAAAGGGGTTGGGCATCAAGGCTCCTGACGGTGCCCTCTCTATAGCCCATCGGTGCTGCGGCTGCCAAAAGCTCTGTTCATCTAACCCTAACGGGATGCAGCTAGTTTCGGGGCAATGCTGGACCACACCAAAACCATTACGGATTACCTGACCATCACGTCAGGCGTTTTTGGCCGCCTGGTGATCTCTGTTGTCTATTTCCTCATCGTCGCCAACGTGCTGACCCTGGGCGAGTTCGGCATCTTCGCCTCGGCCTCTGCCGTGGGCCTGGTGCTGTCGCGCCTCTTGGCCTTCGGCTTCATTTCGCCGGTCTATCGCACAGCCACCGTGAAGCCGCGCCTGCTGGGTGCCTATGTCGGCGGCTTGATCGCCTTTGCCTTTGCCTCTTTGCCATTGATCCTGCTGGCGGCGGTGCTCACGCACAGCGTGTTTTTCGCCACCCGCATCGGGCAGGGCTGGTTCCTGGCAATCATCGCCTGCGAAATCCTGGGTTGGCGGCTGGTCGAGTACATCGTCATCCAGCTCAATGGCCTGTCCCGGTTCGGACGCGCCGCGACGCTTGTGATCCTGGGGTCGGCGATCCGCACGCTGGCAGCGATTGCCTTCCTGCTGCTGCCCTGGCGCGGGCTGGAGGCGTGGATCGCGTTCTATGCGCTGGCGAATGCCGTGACACTGCTGGTCGCTCTAGGCGCATTCGCGCCCCGGCTGCGGGTGCGCTTCGCCTGGCGCATCTATCCCCGCCGCCTGCGCGACGCCGTGACTGCGGCAGTATCGGAGCTGACCTTCTACGCCCAGGCCGAACTCGACAAGCTGTTGGTCCTGTCCCTTTCAGGCGACAGGACGGCGGGGCTCTATGCCATCGCCATGCGCCTGATCGACCTGACGGCCATCCCCATGCGCAGCTTCAACCAGATGCTGGTGCAACGCATGATGAAGGATCGGACCACGATGACGGGGTCTCGTCAGCGCCTGTTGACCGAAGCTGTGATCGCAGCGGTATCGACCGCCGGAATGCTGGCCTTCATCGTGCTGCTCTGGAATGCTCCCGATATCCTGGGCCGCAATATCGCTGCCGTCGCGCCCTATCTGCCATTGCTGCTGGCGATCCCCGCCTTGCGCAATCTCGTGGAATACCAGGGTGAGCTGCTCTACGCCCGCGAGCGTGTCGTCACCCGTGCTGTCTTGCTGGCGGCCCTGGCGATAGTGAAACTCTCGCTGATGGCGCTGCTTTTGAACGCGACAGGGAACCTTACACAATGGGCGCTGCCGCTGACGGCAGTCTTTGCCCTCGTTTACTTTATCTCGGCCACGGTTACCTACAGGACGCTGGCGCGTCCGCCGATATAGGCCCGCAGCAACTCCGGCGATGTTCCGGTGAAGGATTGCACGCAGATCGCGATCTGTTGGGGTGACAGGCTGCTGACGAAGGATCGCAGCGATGCCTCGGTCAAGGCATCACCCCGCCAATACGTGAGACTGAGGGGCTCGCCATCGGCAAAATGGCCGCTGCGTCCCGCAATGCCATCCACATAAGCCCCGTAGATCTGGTATTCCGAGAAGGTGCGTGAGCGACCAAGGGTTGCCGTCAGATCACGCCCACCACGGGCTTCGATGCGGTCCAGCATGGCGAGCACATGCGAGCGCCGCCAGCTCACCAGGTTGTTGATATAGTCGTTGGCGGGCAGCACAGGCTGCGGCAAACCAAGAACATCAGCCGCGTGCCGGACCCAGAGTCGGTGCTTCTCCAGGCCAGGTTCCGCAGTGATGCCATGCTCCTTCACGTAGAGTCGTACGTTACCGTCGTGCAGGAACGAATCGATGCCGAAGGGGCGCACGAAAAGGCTGTCACTGTCGGCCATGACCAGCACGTCGTCGTCGATATGCCGCGCCACCAGCAGTTTGCGGAGTTGTTGCACATGCCAGCCTGACATCGGCCAGACCGGCGGCAGGATGCTGCCCCATACCACCTTGCCGCCGCTGAACGGGCGAACCATGGATTTCAGCCATTGTGGCAGCAGGGCGCTGTCCGGGATGATCCGACGGTTTGGCCCGGCCAAAGGCGTGAAAAGCGCGACGTCATGGTCGGCGACAAGGATGTAATGCTGGAACGCGCCGGTCGCCATCCGGTCCAGACTGTCGCAGAGCAACTGGCACCGCGCATGGTCGGCGGCATAGCTCGGCGTGATGATGGCAAGGCGGGCGGTCATCCCGCAGTGCTCCGGTCAGGATCGACTTGTCGTGGACCGGCCAGCCCCAGCTTCACCAGAAGCACCCGAAGCATGAACTGCGGATTGCCCAGCACATAGCGCCGGAACAGACGGCCCGGCTCCTGTGCCAGCCGATACAGCCATTCGAGCCGCGCCTGGCGCAGCCAGAGCGGCGCACGGGGAACTTCGCCCGCCAGGAAATCGAACAGCGCGCCGACACCCATGGCAATCGTGGCGTGTTCTCCCGTGACGTGCTGCGCAATCCAGCGCTCCTGAACCGGGTTGCCCATGGCGACCAACAGCATATCGACCGGAGCTTGCCGCAGGCTCTCCAGAAACAGCGTCGTTTCCTCTTTGCCCACAAACCCATCCGAGCAGGCGACAACCCTGTGCTGCGGCGAGGCTTTTGCGATCACTTCGGCGGCCCTTTCGGCAATGCCGGGGCGGGCACCGAACAGCGCGATTCGCAAGGGCCTGCTTTCGGCAGCCAGAAGGGCAGGAACCAGGTCCGTGCCGTTGAGGTTGGCGGCAAAGGCCTGCCCGTGCAACAGCTTCGCCCCCAGATCGACACCGACGCCGTCTGGCAATACGGTGAAGCCTGCCAGCACCTGGCGCAGTACCGGATCACCCCAGGCCAGATTGGCCGTATGGGCGTTGCAGAATGCAATTTTCATGGGATTGCGCAGCCGCATCGCCCGCAACAGCAGGGCAATCGCGTCGTCTCGACTCAGATCGCTGATGGAGAGGCCGAAGAGCATCTTCCGCGGCGCATCCATCGGTCGATCCTGCTCCATGACGATCTGGCTGCCCAGTGACACGAGATTGTCTGCTCCAGCCATGCGTTTCAGGCATTTTGCATAGTCCTGGAGGAGAGGGCACGCCAGAGAAACGTGACTCTATGCTTACTGCGCGACCCCGCTATAGTTGCCGCGATGAGCCTGATCGAACCCTCACCTCCCAGCCTTGTGCCGCAACGCCAGCCAGCCCAACCCGCCGATCTGGAGCGCGCGGTGGGCAAGCTGGCGCTGGTCGTGAACCATGCTGATGGCCGGGATGCGATCCGCGACCTGCACCAATCCGGTTGCGGCAGGCTGTTGTTTCCAGCCCGGTTGCGGACCGATCCTGTCGAGGCGGTCGTGGTCAACACGGCGGGCGGTCTGACTGGCGGCGACCGGTTCGACGTTGCCGTTGCTGTCGATGCCGGGGCGCAGGCCATCGTGGCGACACAGGCCTGCGAAAAGGTCTATGCCTCGTCTGGCCCTGCTGCGAAGCTCTCCACGCGCCTCACGGCCAAGAGTGCTGCCGTGCTGCGTTGGCTGCCGCAGGAAACCATCCTGTTCGAGCATTCCGTACTGGAGCGCTCGCTGACCATCGACATGGCGGAGGATGCCGATGTGCTGGCAGGAGAAGCCATCCTGCTCGGACGTCAGGCCATGGGCGAGAGCCTGATCACCGCCAGACTGCGCGATCGCTGGCGCATCCGGCGGGGCGGCCGCCTGGTCTTCGCGGAGGAAACCGCTGTAGGCGGCAAGGCCGGAGACTGGACTGCCCTGCGCCAGGCCAAGGCCTTGCTGGGCGAAACCACAACGGCCTTGGCAACAATCGTGCATGCCGCGCCCGGCGCGGACAAGGGGCTCGACGCTGCGAGGGATATCATGGCCAGCACTGGGATCGATGGCGGCGCGTCGGCCTTTGACGGTCTGCTGGTAATGCGGATGATCGCGCCATCGGGCCTTGCCTTGCGCCAGACCTTGTTGCAGCTTCTGGAGCATGGCATCGGTGGACGCCTGCCCAGGGTATGGATGACATGATTTTTCAAGGACTTGAACGATGAACCTGACTCCGCGTGAGAAAGACAAGCTGCTGATCGCGACCGCCGCCATGGTGGCGCGTCGCAGGCTGGAGCGTGGCGTCAAGCTCAACTACCCCGAGGCCATCGCCCTGATCACGGATTTCGTGGTGGAAGGCGCACGCGATGGCCGCACGGTGGCTGACCTGATGCAGGCCGGCGCGAAAGTGATCCGGAAAGCACAGGTCATGGAGGGCATCGCCGAGATGATCAGTGATGTGCAGGTGGAAGCGACGTTCCCGGACGGAACGAAGCTTGTCACCGTGCATGACCCGATCCGGTGAGAAAGATGGGCGGGTTGCACAATGCTTGTGCGTCCTTCGAGGCTCCGCTTCGCTGCGCACCTCAGGATGAGAACGCTTGTGCCAGGCAAACATCTCCTCATCCTGAGGTGCGAGATCCTGAGGTGCGAGCCAAAGGCGAGCCTCGAAGGACGCACAACACCGCCGCAGTCCTTTTGCTGACGCTTGTCTTCTGCGCACCAGCCCAGGCCCACCCCCATTCTCCCTCCGGCGACAAGTCTACCTCCAACCGCGATCACTTCATCCAGTTGGGAGAAGCAGTCCATGGCGGTTTCGGGCCGCTGATCGCGCTGGGCATCCGCATCGGCGACGATGCGCTGAAGTCGCTGGGCGTGGGTCCGCGCACGGTTGATGTGACGTATTTCAATGGCAAGGCGGCTCCGTGTCCCTGCGTGGTGGATGGCATCATGCTGGTGACGACCGCGTCGCCGGGGCAGGGCAC
>JANNFV010000706.1:0-1607 GCA_031380285.1 Hyphomicrobiales bacterium
CCCCCGAGCTTGCGGAAATATTCCACGGCGGAGCAGACATTGTTGGCGACATAGAGTGATTGCAGGTCGTTGGAACCGACGACGATGACCTTCTGGCACATGTCACGGGCGATCGGCAGGCCGAAGCCGCCGCAGACCACGTCGCCCAGGAAGTCGAGCAGCACGTAGTCGAAGCCCCAGTCATGGAAGCCCAGCTTCTCCAGCAGCTCGAAGCCGTGGATGATGCCGCGCCCGCCGCAACCGCGGCCGACTTCCGGCCCGCCAAGCTCCATGGCAAAGACGCCGTCGCGCTTGAAGCAGACATCGCCGATCTGCACCTCCTCGCCAGCCGCCTTCTTGCGGGACGAGGTCTCGATGATGGTGGGGCAGGCCTTGCCGCCGAACAGCAGCGAGGTGGTGTCGCTCTTGGGGTCGCAACCGATCAGCAGCACGCGCTTGCCCTGCTGCGCCATCATGTAGCTGAGATTGGCGAGCGTGAACGACTTGCCGATGCCGCCCTTGCCGTAGATCGCGATGACCTGCGTTTCCTTCTTGGCGGGCGCATCCACGGGTTCGGACGTCACGGCGTCGGCGATCTGCTTCAGGGCAGCAAGGCCAGCAGCCGTCGTCCCGGTCTCCGGATTCCAGAGCGGAGCAGCAGCCGATGGTTTAGCGGGTGTCGCGATACTCATGGCAATTGACTCCAGTCGAGGATCATCTTGGTGCAGGACGGATCCGTGAAGGCCACGGGATAGGCCGAGGCCGCATCCACGGCGGGACGGCGATGGGAAATCAGGCCAGCCAGCGAAAGCTTGCCGCTCTCCAGCAGGGCCAGAACGGCGGACAGGTCTTCGGGCTGCCACTCGGCGGCGATGCGCAGGCGCATCTCGCGCATGAAGGCGGGCGGGAAGACAAAGGACAGGGGGGCACTGTAGAAACCGGCCAGCGTGATCTCGCCACCCCTAGCCGAGCGCAGCACCAGCGTATCGAGCAAAGCCGCATCACCGCTGACATCATAGATGCTGCGGTAATCGCAGCGGGCATCCGCTGCAGGATCGAGAACGGTGTAATCCTCCGCGCCTGACTGCCGCTCCGGCTGCTTTTCCCAGACCGTGGGAGCATCAGCGCCCAGCGCCATGGCGATACGGGCAATCAGGCGGCCCAGCACACCATGCCCGACAATGAGATCAGGGGCGCGACCGCCAGCGATGGCATGGTGGGCCGTGGCGGCGAGCGCCAGCAGCACGGCGTCAGGCCCGAGCGACCTGGAAACGGGGATGGCCTTGGCACCGGCGACGACCAGGCGTCGTGCCGCGCCACCAAACAATCCGCTGACATCGCGGAAGCCGCGTGATCCGGGCACGAAAACATGCTGCCCGATTGAAAGTCCTGAATGGGAGCCCGCCTCGCTGACGACACCGACAGTCTCATACCCCGGCACCAGCGGATAGCTCAGCCGCGGATATTGCGGCATCGTGCCGGACCAGAGGAGCTTTTCCGTCCCCGTGCTGATGCCGGACCAGAGAACATCCACCACAACATCGCGGTCGGTGGCCTCAATCAGTGCCACTTCGTCAACGACGAGAATGCGGGGTTCTTGCATGATCACCGCGAGCGTTTGCAACGGG
>JANNFV010000062.1:0-4566 GCA_031380285.1 Hyphomicrobiales bacterium
TTCCGCCACGCGGGCCTCGTCCGGCGTGATCGTGGCGCATTTCACGGCCACGCCGTGGCGCTTGGTGGCCTCGGCGGCATCCACCGTCACCTTGTCGTTGGTGGCATCGCGGTTTTCCACCGAGAGGTCGTAATAATCGAGCGTCAGGTCGAGATAGGGGAAGATCAGCTTGTCCTTGATATATTGCCAGATGATGCGGGTCATCTCGTCGCCGTCCATATCCACGACGGGATTGGCAACCTTGATCTTGTTCATGAAAAGTCCCCTGGACGAATTTTTATTCGCGCTCGAGCGCCCGGCTGAAAGTCATTCACGAGCGCTATAGCAAAGGGTTTTCCCGCCGGGAAGCGCCAGTATTCAATGGCATGACAAATCAGACGACCTATCATGCCATGAGACGGTTTCTGCTGTCAGTTGATGGCCTTCACGCTGCTCATGATGGCGTCGATGTCCTTGCCATGCTTGGTGCGCTCCTTGTCGGAGCCCCACAGCGTCAGCATGATCATGCGGTTCTTTCCGCCCGGCATCATGATGAACTCGAGCGTGGTCTGCCCGTTGGCATCTGTCGTCTCGAACTGGAAGATGGTGGCAGGGATGCCGTTGATGGGCGCATCCACCTTGTTCGGCTTGACCATCTTGATGTCGTTCTCCTTCATCCATTTCTCGTTGTTTTTCATCATTGCGTCCACCTTGCCGGCAGTCGCAAACTCGACGGAGAAAAACACATCCTTGCCAGGGGATACAGCGGAATAGCCGAATTCAATCTCCTCGGTCTTCCAGCCGTCTGGAATGAACAGGGTAACCGTGGGGTCCTTGTCGGGAACGGCAAAATTCTTGGCGGAAAGGGGTGCTACGCCCCAAAAGCCCAACATTGCGGCAACAGCAGCAATAACAACGATATTCTTGAGACGGGATAGGGATGCGAACATCAGACTTCCTTTGAGCAGTTCTGCAACGGCTGGTGCCGCCACTTCAGTCTCATCGCATGGTGTGGCCATCTGCCAAAACCATTTGTTTGAATGCCAGCCACCAAGGAGTTATGTGCCCCGAAACACGAGGCATTGCCGATAGTCGCTTTGTCGTCTCTTGGTTCGGCTTTGGAGAACTGACATTGAATGCTCCTGTGATCATTCTCGTGCGCCCGCAGATGGGCGAGAATATCGGCATGGCCGCCCGCGCCATGGCGAATTTTGCGCTGGCCGACCTGCGTCTCGTCGCGCCTCGTGACGGCTGGGGGAAGGGCAGTCCTGTCTACGCCGCAGCGGTGGACACCGCCGTGGGGGCCAACGCCATCGTGCACAACGCGACGCTCTATCCCGATGTGCCTTCTGCCGCGCATGACCTGCACAAACTGTTCGCCACCACGGCCCGCGAGCGCGACCAGGCCAAGCCGGTGTTCAGTGCGGAGGGTTTCGCGCTGGAAGCCAAGGCGCGGGGAGCGGCAGATCAGAAGGTCGGCATCCTCTTCGGGCCAGAGCGCACGGGCCTCGAAAACACCGAGATCGCCATGGCGGATGCGCTGGTCTCATTCCCGGTCAGCCCGGCCTATGCCTCGCTCAACCTGGCGCAATCGGTGTCGCTCGTGGCCTATGAATGCTTCAAGGCCATGCAAAGCGCGGAGCCACCGTTCCTGCTTCAGCATGTCACGCCGCCCGCCACCCGCGACATGGTGCTGTCGTTTTTCGAGCATCTGGAGGAGCAGTTGGAGGGCGGGGACTATTTCATCCCCGACAACAAGCGCGCCATCATGAGCCGCAACCTGCGCAACATCTTCCACCGCATGGAGCTGACGGAAGCCGATGTGCGCACGTTGCGGGGCGTGGTGGTGGCGTTGGCGCGGGGGAGGGTGAGAAAAGGAAGGCCGACCAGTGGCTAATGGCAACGCGGCGTCAACAAAATGTCACTTGCTGTTTGCGCAAACTGCCACATTATCGTCGTCGTGAATACTGATAGACTATGCCAATGACCTCCAAAAACATCTGTCGCCGCGCATTCGTCGTTACTGGCGCTTTTGCAGCGCTCATACGCCCGGCCATGGCCGAGGATGCGGATGTGGTCGTCATCGGTGCGGGTGCCGCCGGCATTGGTGCTGCGCGTGAATTGCGCCGCCTCGGCAAGACCTGCGTCATCGTCGAGGCCAGGGAGCGTGCGGGCGGCAGGCTCTACACCAACACGGCGCTCGGCCAGCCTTTTGATGGGGGCGGAGCCTATATCCATTTCGCCGAAACCAATCCCTGGAGCCAGATCGCGACCGAACTCGGCATCGATCCCGTGAGCGGATTTCGCCTGTGGAGCGGGTCGATTGCCTATCGCCAGGGCGTGCCGGTCGATGCCGACTGGACTTCCCGCCGCACCACTCTTCAGCGCAGCGTCGCAGATGCGTATGACGATGTGGAGGAACGTGCCGATGTCTCGCTTGCGCAAGCCTTGCGCGACGAGGAGCAGGACGTGCGCGATGCTGGCCGCATCCAGGCGCAGATGGCGGCAGGCGAAGACCCAGAGTGGGTTTCCACGGCCGATTGGCAACGGCTCGAAGGCGGCCAGAACCGGCTTGTGCCCGGTGGCTATGGCACCTTGGCAATGCGGGCAGCGGAACCTCTGGGTGTGCGCCACGGCGTGCGTGTCACAGGCATCGACTGGAGCGGGCAGCTTGTTCAGGTCACGACGGACAAGGGCGTGATTCGCGCCCGCAAGGTGATCGTCACCGTGCCCATCGGCGTGCTGAAATCCGGCTCGATCCGGTTCACGCCTGCCCTGCCTCTGGAGCAGGCGCGGGCGCTCGACGGGTTGCGCATGGGTGCCTTGTCCAAGATCGGCCTGCGCTTCGAGACGGAGAAATTCGGCTTCACCGCGCATCAGTTCCTCGCGGAAATCGGAGAGCCTGCGCGGGCCATGACATTCGAGGCCTGGCCCCAGGATTCCGACCTGGTCGTGGCGACATTCGGCGGTGACTATGCACGCGGCCTTGCCCGGCAGGGCGAGACGGCGGCAGTGGACCATGCGCTGGAGCGCTTCCTGAAGATCGCGGGCAACGATGCCCGCAAGGCCTTCCGGGCGGGCGTTCTGGTGGGATGGTCGGAGGACCCCTTCAGCCTGGGCAGTTACGCTGTCGCCTTGCCCGGTCGCATGCGCTCCCGTGAGACACTCGCCAAACCCGTGGGGGACCGCCTCTGGTTTGCAGGTGAAGCGACGGCGGGGGTCTATTCCATGACGGCGGGCGGTGCCTACATCGCGGGACGCGACGCCGCGAAGCAGGTCGCGGCCAAACTGAGCACGGGAAGCCTGCGCTAGGGGCATCGCAAAGCGCTGCCGACTCGGGCTATGCATCGCCTGCGATGGCTCGATCACCCACCATTCTTGTTTTCGATTCCGGACTGGGCGGACTCACCGTCCACGCCGAGATCGTGAAGGTGTTGCCTGGCGCGCACATCGTTTATGTCGCGGATGACGCGGCCTTTCCCTATGGTCGCCTGACGCCCGAGGCTTGCGCCAATCGCGTCGTCGCGGTGATGGGCGAGATGCTGGCGCGTCATCATCCCGATCTCGTGGTCATTGCCTGCAACACGGCATCGACCGTGGCGCTTCCTGCGCTGAGGGCGGCTTTCGCTATACCGTTTGTCGGTACCGTGCCAGCCGTGAAGCCTGCCGCAGCGCTCTCACGCTCTCGCATGATCTCGATCCTGGGAACGCCTGGCACGGTCAGCCGCGAGTACACCCATGACCTGATCATCGAGCATGCGGCGGATTGCCGGGTCAGCCTTGTCGGCGCGCCCAACCTCGCCCGGCTCGCCGAGGCGTATCTCAGGGGAGAAGCCGTGAGCGATGCGGAGGTGCTGGCGGAAATCGCACCGTGCTTCAAGGAAAAGGACGGTGCCCGCACCGATGCCATCGCCCTGGCCTGCACGCATTATCCGCTGCTGCTCGATGTCTATCGGCGGATTGCGCCTTGGGAGGTGACCTGGGTGGACCCGGCACCTGCTATCGCGCAACGCGTTATGAATCTGCTTGTGAAGGGTTTGAATCGGCCGATGAACAATCAAATCCAGTCTATGCAACAAAATGGACAACATCCTGAAAGTGTAGCATTTTTTACCGCAGGAACCTCCAATTCTCCTCTGCCTGAACGTGTATTTTCAGATTTTTCGCTCCGACTGACGCCCTCGGAGCCAATTCCCTTCCGGTGAGATGACTTAAAGTTAATGCTTCGGCCACGCGCCTAAATATGTCGCTGTGGCAGTCTCACATCTGTCGGATGAGATCCGCACTCAAGAGGCGCTGAAAACATCATCGTCGAGGGCAACGGGAGGGTACAACCATGATCAAGCAGGCAGTCATTTTTACCGCCGCATTTCTCACGCTCACAAGCGCCGTGCAGGCAGGGCCGGTCGTCACGGATCATCGCGGCGGATCGGTGGTGACCGACCACCGTGGCAATGGTCCCGTCATCACGGATCATCGTGGCAACACGGGCCCGGTTGTGGTCGTTCCACCGAGGCCAGCACCTCCACGCGGTCCATTCCAGCGTCCCGGCGATCCCACGGATGGTCGCCCACCCGTTGTCACAAC
>JANNFV010000068.1:0-2070 GCA_031380285.1 Hyphomicrobiales bacterium
CGGCCGTCTTCGTCGCCGCAGCGGCACTCTACGCGCCGCAAGCGTTCGGGATCGGCGAACCCGGCAACGTGCACATGCAGTCGCTGATCGAAATGTCGTTGGGCGTGGCGATCGGCGCGATCACATTCTCAGGTTCGATCATCGCCTTCGCGAAACTGAACGGCAACATGTCTGGCGCACCGATCATCCTGCCAGGGCGCCACGTCCTCAACATCGCCCTCTTCGCCGCCGTCGTGATCATGATCGTCTTGCTGGTCGTGAGCCACGGCGCATCGACCTGGACGTTCTGGGCGGTCACCGTCCTGGCGATCGTCCTGGGTGTCACGCTCATCATCCCGATCGGCGGCGCCGACATGCCGGTCGTCGTCTCGATGTTGAACTCATATTCCGGTTGGGCGGCAGCAGGCATCGGCTTCACGCTGGAAAACTCAGCACTCATCATCACCGGCGCGCTCGTCGGCTCGTCCGGCGCGATCCTGTCCTATATCATGTGCAAGGCGATGAACCGGAGCTTCATCTCCGTCATCCTCGGCGGCTTCGGTGGCGATGACGCAGTTGCTGGCGGCAAGGCAGAAGCAAGGCCCTACAAGGCGGGTTCAGCGGAAGATGCGGCCTATATCATGAAGAACGCCCAGAAGGTCATCATCGTGCCGGGCTACGGCATGGCGGTGGCGCAGGCGCAGCATGCCTTGCGCGAGATGGGCGATCTCCTGAAAAAGGAAGGCGTCGAGGTGAAATACGCGATTCACCCTGTCGCCGGCCGCATGCCGGGCCACATGAACGTGCTGCTGGCGGAAGCCAATGTGCCCTATGACGATGTCTTCGAGCTGGAGGACATCAACAGCGAGTTCGGTCAGGCCGACGTCGCCTTCGTCATCGGCGCGAATGATGTCACCAACCCGGCGGCGAAGACTGACAAAACCTCACCCATTTACGGCATGCCCGTTCTGGATGTGGAAAAGGCGGGCACCATTCTTTTCGTGAAGCGCGGCATGGGCGGCGTCGGCTATGCGGGCATCGACAATGAGGTCTTCTACCGCCCCAACACCATGATGCTGCTATCCGACGCAAAAAAAATGGTCGAGGGCATCGTCAAGGCGATGGCGCATTGAACATGGGTTGAAAGTCGTCCGTATATACGATACGAAAGATCGTATATACGGAGTGGTCGATGCCCCTCAGCATACGGAACGAAAAAACGGTCGCATTGGCGCGGCAAGTCGCAGCGCGGCGCGGCTTGAGCGTCACGCAGACGATCCACAATGCGCTCGAGCGGGAGAGTGCCTCCCTCGCGGCCATGCCGACGCTCAAACCCGAGACCGAGGCGTTTTTGAAGGACTTGCACGCCAGCATGCGCGCGAAGGGCAGCACGGGCCTCAAGGCCGACAAGGCGTTCTTTGATTCGCTCTATGATGAGTGACGATGTTCGTTGATGCGTCGGCGCTCGTCGCGGTTCTCCTCAAGGAAACCGACTATCCATTGTTCGCGGCAGCATTGGAAAAATCGGATGCCAGCCGGATCACACCGTTCGTCTTGATGGAGATCGGCCTTGCCGCGATGCGTGAAACCCAGCGCAGAGCGGATGAGATCCATTCCGATACGGATGCGATGCTTCGCCACTTCCGCATCCAGACGGTCGAGCTGACGCCCGACATGATCCTCGCCGCTCTCCAAGCCTATGAGCTATACGGAAAAGGCCGCAAGCACACCGCACAGCTCAACATGGGCGATTGCCTGTCCTATGGTGCAGCAAAAGTGCTGAACGTGCCGCTGCTGTTCAAGGGTGATGACTTCGCCCGAACGGATATCCGGTCTGCATTGCGGTGAGGCGCGATGAAAATCGTTAAAGGCATGGTCAAGATCATGGCGCATCGAGGATTCATTCGGCCTCACCCTGAGCTTGTCGAAGGGCGAGGCCGTTGCGCCCAGCTTGCCAAATCCTCGACCCTTCGACAGGCTCAGGCTGAGGATTTTGGGGAGAACTTTCAACTTAAGCATGACGTTTTTGACGGAAACAATGGCACGTCGTCTTGGACGGGCTTGACCCGTCCATCCACGTCTTCCTGCGGC
>JANNFV010000110.1:0-2515 GCA_031380285.1 Hyphomicrobiales bacterium
GGCTGACGTGTGGATACGTCCCTGCGTCTCGGTGTCCGGTACACGCTGCACGCGGTGCACGCCGGATTCGAATTTCATGCGGGCATAGACGCCATGGCCGGAAATCTCGGCAATGATTTCCTTGAAGCCCCCCATGGTGCCTTCACTCTCGGACACCGGCTCCAGCCGCCAGCCCCTCAATGCGGCATAGCGCTGATACATGCGGTAGAGATCACCGGCGAAGAGCGAGGCCTCGTCGCCTCCCGTGCCCGCGCGGATTTCGAGGATGGCATCCCCGTCATCGGCCGCATCCCTGGGCAGCAGAGCGATCCGCAACGACTGCTCCAGGGCTGCGATCCTGTCATCGAGCGCCGGGATTTCGGCGCTAGCCAGCGCCTTCATCTCGGCATCGGTGGCGGGATCGGCGAGCATGGTGGAAAGGTCGGCGTGTTCGGCCTCGGCCACGCGCAGATTGCCGATGGCCACCACAAGCGGGGTGAGTTCCGCCTGCTCCTTCGACAGCTTGATGATCTCGTCCGTCGGCGGGCCGCTGTTGAGCCGCGCCTCCACTTCGGCAGAGCGCCGCAGGATGAGGTCGAGCTTGTCTGTCGGGAGTTTCAAGTGGAAGTCCGGAATGTGGATGGATCGTCATAAGATTGTCGCGGCGGTTTCTATGGATCAAAGCTGCCTGGGATGAAAGCGCCTTGGGTTGAGTGCAGCGCTCGGCACGGATGATGTGTCGATTGTCATAAAACCGTCATTTCGCTTTCCCAAGTAGGGCGCATCTGGGCTGGACCCAACCAACAGGAGTGATCCATGCGAAAAATGCTCGCCATAGCCACAGCGATTATCGGACTGTCCGGTGCCGCTCAGGCCGCCGACATCACGGGCGCCGGCGCGACGTTCCCCTTCCCGATCTACGCAAAATGGGCCGAAGCCTATAAGAAGGACACCGGCGTCGGCCTCAACTACCAGTCGATCGGCTCAGGCGGCGGCATCCGCCAGATCAAGGCGAAGACCGTCGATTTCGGCGCCTCCGACATGCCGCTCAAGGGTGAAGACCTTGAAAAGGACGGGCTGCTGCAGTTTCCGGCGGTCATCGGCGCGCTCGTTCCAGCCATCAACATCCCGGGCGTCGAGACCCGCAAGGTGAAATTCACTGGCCAGATGCTCGCCGACATCTACATGGGCGGCATCAAGAAGTGGAACGATCCGAAGATTGTCGCGCTGAACCCCGAAGTGAAGCTGCCGGACACGAACATCACGGTCGTCTATCGCTCGGACGGGTCAGGTACGACGTTCGTCTGGACGGATTATCTCTCGCGCGTATCCGCCGACTGGAAGACCAAGATCGGTGCCAACACGTCGGTTCAGTGGCCCGTCGGCATTGGCGGCAAGGGCAATGAAGGCGTCTCGGCGTCGGTCAAGCAGGTCGCGAACTCGATCGGTTACGTCGAGTACGCCTACGCCAAGCAGAACAACCTTGCGTACGGCCTCGTTCAGAACAAGGACGGCAATTTCCCGATTCCGGATGACGAGACCTTCCAGGCCGCGGCGGCGAATGCAAACTGGAGCGAGGCGCCGGGCTTTGGCATCATCATCAACAACCAGCCGGGAGCGCAGGCGTGGCCGATCACCTCGGCAACATTCATCCTGATGCACAAGAAGCCGGAGAAGCCGGAGCAATCCCGCGAAGTCTTCAAGTTCTTCGAATGGGCCTTCAAGAACGGCGACAAGCTGGCCACCGATCTCGAATACGTTCCGCTGCCCGCCAACGTGAAGGACATGATACGCACGAGCTGGAAGGGCGTGACGGACCCTTCGGGCAAGCCGATCTACTGACCATCGCATTTGGAATGGAGGCCCCCGCGGGCCTCCACTTCCTTTCAAGTCGACATCGTCGCGCCGCCAGGACCGACATACAAAACATGGTGCTTTGGGGAGCGCTAACATGACCGCCATCTCCGACAGTATGCCCGTTCCGGTCGCCGCCGCGCAACGGAAGGCCCCCAAGGGGTTGTTCGACGTCATCTTCCGCAACGCCAGCTTCGCATCGGCTCTGCTCGTTCTCGTCCTGCTCGCGGGCATCATGCTGTCGATGCTCATCGGTGGTTGGCCAGCGTTCCGGCAATTCGGATTGGGCTTCCTCACGGGCTCGCAATGGGACACCCAGGCCGATGTCTATGGCGCATGGCCAGCCATCGTCGGCACGGTCTCCACCGCATTCATCGCGCTTTTGATCGGCGTTCCGCTCTCCCTCGGCATCGCCGTCTACCTGACGCAGCTCGCGCCGCCCTGGTTCAAGCAGCCCGTCTCCACGACCGTGGAATTGCTCGCTGCGGTGCCGTCTATCATCTATGGGATGTGGGGACTTTTCGTCTTCGTACCGCTGTTCGCCGCTTACGTGCAGACGCCTCTCTCCAACATCGTCGAAGGCATGCCAATCGTAGGCACGATCCTCTATTCCGCGTCACCATCGGGACTCGGTATCTTCACGGCAGGCATCATCCTCGCCTTCATGATCATTCCGTTCATC
>JANNFV010000145.1:0-3046 GCA_031380285.1 Hyphomicrobiales bacterium
GATGCGCTCGAGATAAACCTCGACCGTGTCACCCACCTTGAGGGTGTTGGTCTTGTCGGGGTTTGCGAATTCCTTGAGGGCGATGCGCCCTTCCGTCTTCAGGCCGACGTCGACGACGGCCATGTCCTTCTCGATGGCGACGACCTTGCCCTTGATCACAGAGCCTTCCATCGCATCATTCGAGCCGAACGATTCATTCAACAGCGCGGCGAAATCCTCGCGGCCCGAG
Source organism: Hyphomicrobiales bacterium (assembly GCA_031380285.1). Lineage (GTDB taxonomy): Bacteria > Pseudomonadota > Alphaproteobacteria > Rhizobiales > Beijerinckiaceae > JADCCX01. The sequence continues at coordinate 230 of JANNFV010000145.1, forward strand.
TTGGCGGGAATTGTATTCATGGCAACTGACATTTATTCTCCGATATACGGGCGGCCACACCCGGCATTGCACCAGCGTCTCGTGTTGCGGATGCCCCTTGTCGCGTCAGCGCTCCCCTTGGGTTTGGCCATGGGAGCCCAGAACCGCCGGAAACCCTGGAGTTTCGGCAAAGTCCATCGCCGGTGCTGTTGGACCAACGCGGAGGGGCAGTTGAAGTCGGCCAGCGCGGATCGAGGTCCGTCACAGACGCGGCGTGGCGAATAGCAGAGATGCGTGAAGGCGTCAAAGGGTGGAGGTGCCCGGTAGTGTCTCATTTTAAACTACTTGCCGCTGTGTTTTGCAGATAAAATCCTCCTATGAACGCCAAACTGAAAGACTGGGCACGCGCGATAAAGCGAGATGTACATGCGGTCTATCTCGCAGCTCGTGATCCTCGCACCCCGTGGTACGCGAAGGCGCTGGCGCTATGCGTCGCTGGATACGCTCTATCGCCAATAGATTTGATTCCGGACTTCATTCCGGTGCTGGGGTATCTCGATGACGCGATAATTGTACCGCTCGGCATTCTGGCTGTGGTGAAAATGATCCCGCCAGAGGTCATGGCACAGCACCGAGCCGCCGCCGCCCTTGCCGGGGTACGCCCAGTCAGTAGAACCGCCGCCGTGGTCGTCGCTTGCGTCTGGATCACATCCATCGCACTCACGGCATGGCTCGGCTATCGTTACTTCAAAAGCTGAATTTCAGACTGAGACACTAACAGGTGCCTGTTATCAGATCATGGGTAGGAGCCTTTGCGCTTCGCACCTACCGCGTGGGAACCGGCTTCTCGCCCCGATAGTCATAGAACCCGCGCTTGGTCTTGCGTCCCAGCCAGCCGGCCTCGACATATTTCACCAGAAGCGGACAGGGCCGATACTTCGAGTCCGACAAGCCTTCGTGCAGCACCTGCATCACCGAGAGGCAGGTATCGAGCCCGATGAAATCCGCGAGTTGCAGCGGGCCCATCGGGTGGTTGGCCCCCAACCGCATGGCCGTGTCGATGGCGTCGACCGAGCCCACACCCTCATAGAGCGTGTAGACCGCCTCGTTGATCATCGGCAGCAGGATGCGGTTGACGATGAAGGCCGGGAAATCTTCCGACAGCGTCACCGTCTTGCCCAGCGCAGTCACGAAATCCCGCGACGCCTTGTAGGTCGCATCGTCTGTTGCAATGCCGCGGATCACCTCCACGAGTTGCATCACCGGCACGGGATTCATGAAATGGATGCCGATGAACCGCTCGGGCCGGTCTGTCGAGGAGGCGAGGCGCGTGATCGAGATGGACGAGGTGTTGCTGGCGAGGATCGCCGTTGGCTTCAGAACCTTGCACACCCCGGCATAGATCTTCTTCTTGGTTTCCTCGTGCTCGGTCGCGGCTTCCACCACAAGGTCACAGTCCGAAAGCACCTCCTGCGCCGTGCCGCTGCTGATCCGGTCCAGAGCAGCCTTGCGCGACGCATCGTCGATCAGGCCCTTCTGCACCTGGCGGGCAAGATTGCCGGTGATGGTGGCCAATCCGGCCTCGATCCGGTCGGCGCTGATGTCATGGATCACGACATCATGACCAGCCAGGGCCACGACATGGGCGATGCCGTTGCCCATCTGACCGGCTCCGATCACGCCAACCTTGCGGATATCGACCATGGAGTTCCGTTTCCTCATCGCGTCTGGTTTTGCCCCATGATTGCCTCCCGCAGTGCAACACGCAAGGGAAACTAACGCTGAGGCCGCGAATTGCCGCAGGAGATGCCGCGCCACCGACTTGGGGCTTGGCCTCCGGCCCAGCGGGGGGCTAAGAGAAATGCCCGAGAAAACCGACGGTTTCATCCATGCCACTGCCGCCAAATCCTGGGCTTGCCGACATCCGCGCCGAGATCGACCGGTTGGACGAGGCGATGCATGAACTGCTGATGGAGCGCAGCCAGGTCATCGAGACATTGATCAAGGTCAAGGGGACCACCGCCAGCGGCTCGGCGTTCCGGCCCGCGCGCGAGGCCGATGTTCTGCGTCGGCTGGTGGAGCGCCACAAGGGCCTGCTGCCGCTCGACACCGTGGAGAGCATCTGGCGTGTCATCATTTCCACCTTCACCTATGTCCAGGCACCGCACTCTGTCCACGCCGATATCACCGGGGACGCCGCCGCGATCCGCGATACGGCGCGGTTTCATTTCGGCTTCACCGTGCCGTTCACGACCCATGGCAGCGCGGCGGCCGTGATCAAGGCGGTGGACGAATCCAAGGGTGATCTGGGCATCTTTCGGCTCGACCAGTCGGCGGATGCAGGCCCGTGGTGGCAGATGCTGGAAGCTCCCAAGGCCCCCAAGATCATTGCGCGGCTGCCCTTCGTGGATCGCCCGGACCATCCTGCGGGCTTGCCGGTCTATGTCATTTCCAAGCCCCTGGCGGAAGCCGCCGTGCGGGAGGTCATCGTCGCAGCATTGACCGTCGAGCGCTGGAAGCCCGACGCACCCCAGAAGCTCGCCAGGCTTGGCATGAAGGTGGTGATGACGGGCGGCACCCATGCGGCGCTCTCGGTACTGACGGCGCATCCCGAATCCCTCTCGCCCAGCTTCATCACCGCGACCTTGACCGACATGGGTTGTGGTGCCGTCCGCTACACCGAGATCGGTGGTCACACCGCGCCATTTTCTGTTACAGCCTGAGCAGCAGAATTTCACAGGAATCCCACCCATGAGTGCAGCCCTTCAACGCCCCGTTCCGCGCCCCGGCGTCATGCAGATCCAGGCTTACATGCCCGGCAAATCCACCGCCGCCCCC
>JANNFV010000150.1:0-2564 GCA_031380285.1 Hyphomicrobiales bacterium
ATCTCGACAGGCGCGGCCATGGCGACATCGATACGCTGACGGTGCGTGAATACCGGGGCATGACCCGCCTGCAGCGCTTCGGCTATCGGCTCTACCGTTTTCCGCCGGTGATCTTCGGCATCGGACCGGCCTTCATCTTCATGCTCAAGCAGCGGCTGCCTTTCGGCTTCATGCGTGCCGGCACGATGTTCTGGATCAGCGCCATGGGTACCAATGTGGCGCTGGCCGCTGTCTGGGGTGGCATGATGTGGCTGGTGGGCTGGAAGGCGTTCCTGATGGTGCATCTGCCGATCTGCCTGATCACGGGCTCCATCGGTGTGTGGCTGTTCTACGTGCAGCACCAGTTCGAGGACAGCTATTGGGCCGACAGCAGCGAGTGGACTGCGGAGGAAGCCGCGCTCTACGGCTCGTCGCATTACGACCTGCCGCAGCCTTTCCGCTGGCTCACCGCCAATATCGGGGTGCATCACGTGCATCATCTCTATAGCCGCATCCCCTATTACAAGCTGCAGAAGGTGATGCGGGATTTTCCGGAGCTTGCCAGCATCCGGCGCTTCGGCTTCATCGAGAGCCTGTCCTGCATCAAGCTCCGGTTCTGGGACGAGGAGCAGAAGCGCATGGTGTCGGTGCGCGAGGCCGCCCCCGCGTGATGGCGCACTGAGGGGCATAAATCCCCTCTCGACAGCGCCGTTCATTCGCGACACTCTGCCCCTTGAGGAAACGCATTCTCGCGAAACAAGGGCCAAAATGACCCAGACTACCGCTTTCAGCGCCTTCGAGGTGCCGTCCGCCGACCTGTCCATTCCGCAAGCGCTGCTTGACGCCCGCGACCGCTACGGCGGGTCCAAGGAGATCGTCGAGGATCAGGACCGCACGGCGCTGCCCTATGACCGGCTGATCCTTGGCGCGATGGTGCTGGGGCGCAAGATCTGCGTGGGCACGGCAGAGCGCGAGAATGTCGGCGTGCTGCTGCCCAACGTCAACGGCCTGGCCGTCACCATGTTCGGCCTGATGTTCCGCAACCGCGTGCCGGTGATGCTGAACTTCTCGGCCGGCCTGCGCAACCTGAAATCGGCCTGCGAAACCGCCGGCATCGCGACCATCATCACGGCCCGCAAGTTCATCGAGAACGCCAAGCTCGACGATGTCGTGGCGGCGCTCGGCGAGGGCAGGCGGATTGTCTGGCTCGATGATATCCGCGGCGATATCGGCACGCTGGACAAGGTGCGCGGCGTGATCGATGCCAAGCTCAGGGCGCGTTCTCTCGCGGCACGCACGAAACGCGACGACCCCGCCGTCATCCTGTTCACATCAGGCTCCGAGGGCAAGCCCAAGGGCGTGGTGCTGACCCACGGCAACATCATTTCCAACACGCGGCAGATCGCAGCGCATGGTGCCAGTTTCATCTCGCCCGCCGATGTGGTGATGAACCCGCTGCCCGTGTTTCATTCCTATGGTCTCACAGCCGGGTTCATGCTGGGCCTTCTGCACGGCATGAAGGTGGTGCTCTATCCCAGCCCGCTGCATTACCGCGAGGTGCCCCGCCTGATCGGCAAGGTGAAGGCCACGCTGCTGTTTGGCACCGACACTTTTCTCGTGGGCTATGCCCGCGCGGCCGAGAAGGATGATCTTGCGTCTGTGCGCTATGTCATCACCGGGGCGGAGCGCGTGAAGGACGAAACGCGGCGGTTGTGGGATCCCTTCGGCACCACCATCCTCGAAGGCTATGGCTGCACGGAATGCGCGCCGGTTCTGGCCTGCAACACGCCCGAAATGGCGAAGACCGGCACTGTGGGACGCCTGCTGCCCGGCATCAACTGGCGTCTCGATCCCGTGCAGGGCATCGAGGAGGGCGGCAAGCTGGTGGTGCAAGGCCCCAACATCATGGCGGGCTACATGCTGGCGGACGCACCCGGCGTGATCCAGCCGCCGGAAGGCGGATGGCACGACACCGGAGATATCGTGACAATCGACGATGACGGCTGCATCACCATCAAGGGGCGCGCCAAGCGCTTCGCCAAGCTCGGCGGCGAGATGGTGTCGCTCGCCGCCATCGAGACCATGGTGGCCGACCTGTGGCCCGGCGTGAACCATGTGGCGGTGTCGCTGCCTGATCCGCGCAAGGGCGAGCAGATCGTGCTGGTGACAGAGCAAGGCAATGCCGACCGCCAGGCGTTGTCCGCCCACGCCAAAGCGCAGGGCTTCCCGGAACTGTGGGTGCCCCGCGCCATCCTGGTGCTGGAGCAGATCCCGGTGCTGGGCTCCGGCAAGATCGACTATGCCGCAACGCAGGTAGAGGCTTCGAGCAAGCGGGCGTTGTTGTAGGGGGGCCTTTCCTTCCTTCTCCCCGTTCTGACGGGGAGAAGGTGCCCGCAGGGCGGATGAGGGGCGTGGTGAGTGCGTGCAAGGGGTCAGGCCTGCCCCGGCCCCTGACCCTAACCCTCTCCCCGTGAAGTACGGGGAGAGGGGATTGCCCCCGCCCCCCCGCTCCGCTACCCCTCGCAACAGCCGCGGACATGGCGAAACTGGTAGACGCAAGGGACTTAAAATCCCTCGGTGGCAAC
>JANNFV010000154.1:0-8088 GCA_031380285.1 Hyphomicrobiales bacterium
CAGATCGAGGTTGCCGATCAGCGTGGCCATGGCTGGATCGAATCGATCCTGTTCCTTGAGTTGCAGGGCCAGGCATTCCGCCAGATTGCGCGCGCCAACGCCCGTCGGCTCGCATTGCTGCACCACGGCGAGCACGCTTTCCACATCCTCGATATCAGAACCCAGACGCTCCGCGATGTCTTGAACCGGCTCGGTGAGATAGCCCGTGTCGTCGATGCTCTCGATCAGGGCCATGGCGATACTGCGGTCACCGCTGGTCGAGAGCAGGGGCAGTGTCTGGTTCTCGAGGTGGTCATGCAGCGACAGGCCTGCCGCCGCAAAGCTGTCAAAGCCTGTGCCATCGTCGTCGAAAGAGCCACCTTTCGTACTGCGACTGCCGCCATCGAGCGATGGCAGGCTCGGCCCCTCGTGCTGAGCTGATTTTGGTGCAGCTGGCGCCGAAGCATCATCCGGGAAGGCATTGCTGAGATCGGTGCCGATATCGCTTTCGATGGCCGCGCGGTACGTGCGCAGCTCGTCGCTCGCCCAGTCGCCTTCAGTCTGCACCGAAGGGATATCCGCTCCCGGTTCCGGCAGGGAAATCGGCGCGTCGTCCGGGTTGTCGCGGCGCTCGAGCAGCGGATTGCGCTCCAGTTCGGCCTCGACATAGCTCGCGAGTTCCACCGTCGAGAGTTGCAACAGCTTGATCGCCTGCAGCAACTGCGGCGTCATGACCAGCGATTGCGTCTGGCGAAATTCGAGGCGTGGTCCAAAGGCCATGAAGGCGAGATTATCCCTGTCTGCCTGCGCGGGAAACAGGCCGTCCTGCTATACGGCATGTTCTTTGCTTGTCGGTAAACAATTTGCAAGTGCGCGCCGCGCATGGCTGACGGCTTTGTCCGTTGGTGACAAATCAGCAGAACGTCGCTATGAGATCAGGCAAGGCCTTGCTGCCGTCGGAGTTTCCAGAGTTTGCTTGATCCCGTTCGCCGTCCGTTTGCGCCCCGCCGTATCAAGAAAAAGGAAATCGACCTTGATGACGAGGCGCGGTTTCTGAAATCCTGGCTTGAAAATCCGCTCAAGACTGGTGCTGTTGCGCCTTCCGGCAAGGCGCTTGCGGCAAAAATGGCGGCTGTGGTCGATCCGGTGATTCCGGGCCCCATCGTCGAGCTTGGGCCGGGCACCGGGCCGGTGACCCAGGCCCTTCTGGACCGTGGCATCGCACCGGAACGGCTGTATCTCGTGGAATACAGCGCCGATTTCGCCAAATTGCTGCGCCAGCGCTTTCCTGCCGTGAATGTGATCCAGGGCGATGCCTATGCGCTTACAGAGACGTTGGCGGGGCATATCGACCAGCCGATATCGGCCATCGTTTCCAGCCTGCCCTTGCTGACCCGACCGGACAAGCAGCGGGTCCAGTTGTTGCAGTCCGCGTTCAACCTGATGCTGCCGGGCAGTCCCTTCGTGCAGTTCACTTACATGAACGCCTCGCCAGTGCCGTTGAGCGATGGCTTTGTCGCTTCCGTGTCGCGAAGGGTGTGGAAGAACCTGCCGCCCGCGCGCGTCTGGACCTATCGTCGCCCCACGGTCTGATCAGGCGGCGACCCGGCTGGGATTGCTGCCGTAGTAGTCGATGTAGCGCGGGTCGATGTCGCAGACCCTCAGGATGATCAGGATATCGGTTGTGCCGAATTGCCGGTCGATGACCGCCCCCTCGCCGATCCTGGCACCCAGCCGCAGATAGCCCTTGACCAGGGGTGGCAGATTGGTCAGCGCCCGCTTCGGGTTGATGGCCTCTTTCGACAGCAGGTTCATGGGCTGGCGGAGTGTATGAACAGCGCTGGCATTCCAACCATCCGCGGGTTGGGCAAAATGGTGGAGAAACGCGAGTTCCTCCTGCATCTGCTCCGGCCGGATGCCTTCCAGGCTGGCGCAGCCGATCATCACATCCATGCGGTGGTGCTGGACATAGGCCCAGATGCCCTGCCAGAGCAGCTCCACCGTCTTCTTGGTGCGATAGGGTGCCAGCACGCAGGAGCGGCCAAGCTCCAGGAAACGCTGCCCCGGATGGCGCCTGATCAGTGGATCGATGTCGAACTCCTTCGCGGTATAGAAGCCGAAATTGGCTTCCGCAACATCCTGGCGGAGCAGCCTGTAGGTGCCCACGACCTTCGGCCGCTTCAGTTTCATCGGGCCAGACCGGTGATCGTGGTCGATCACCAGCAGATGGTCGCAGACCCGGTCGAAGGCATCCTTGTCCCGTCTGACAAGGGCGAGATGGGCCGGTGCAACGGCGGACATTTCCTCATAAAACACCTTGTAGCGCAGCCGTTGCGCCTTGCGGATGTCCTTGCGTGTCGTGGCAAGACGGACTTCGAGTGGTCCGATGCGTCCCAAGGCCACCGGAAGCCCCATCGTGTCGCGCACAACATCGCCGCCGGGCTTGCGCCAGCGGTTATCATCAAGCGGTCCCTTTGTGAGGATGGGGCGCATCGTTTCGAATATCTTGCGAAGGTTGGCCGTCACGGCGTGTTGCATGAGTCTGATTCCCTGTCCAAGGACGGCGGAGGGAAACCAGACTTCGCAGTCAGAATTGTGACGGTTCACATAAAGGTCAAGCGGCGCGGCGCATTCTTTGCAAGCGCAAGCCGGCATCCTGCATGAAGGCGGCGATTGCCGCGCGGTCCATCGGCTTGGGCAGGAAGACATCGAACCCTGCGGCCAGACACGCCGCCCTGTCCTCGGCGAAAGCGTTGGCGGTGACGGCGGCCACCAGCATCGGCGCATGACCGGCGGCACCTTCCACCGAGCGGATGTGGCTGACGACCGTCTTGCCGTCCATGCCCGGCATCCGCACGTCCATGACGATGGCGTCAAAGCGCTGGCCTGTGCCATGGATCGAGGCCAGGGCGGCGGAGAGGGCCGATGTGCCGTCTTTCACCCAGGTGACCGATGCGCCGCTCTTCTCCAGAAGCTTGGTCGCCAGCAGGGCGTTGATGTCATTGTCCTCGGCGAGCAGGACCGAGACGCTGGGTTGTGTGTGTTGCGGGCCTGGTGGGCCGCTTTCGGCCGAAAGCGTGGGTTCTGCCGCACTCTCGATCAGGCGGGCGAACAGCGAGCGGGGGCGAATCGGCTTGACGAGATAGCCGTCGAAACCGGCCTCGGCGGGCGAGCCGAAGCTGCGCCGCTCATAGGGCGACAGCATCACCAATCGCTGGGTTACGCCGCTGGTACGGGCGACCGTGGCAAGCTGGCGGGTTTCCTCGACACCCAGGCCGCAATCGATGATGGCGAGATCGAAGCGCGATTGTGCCATCTCGGCCAATGCCGCATGGGCATGGCTGACCAGGCGAACGTCGGCGCCCCGCTCGCGCAGGCGCTGGGCCAGGAAATGGCCCTCGTAGGGTCCGTTTGCCGCCACGAGAACCGACTTGCGGTCCAGATCGATATCGGGCGGCGCGTCTGGCGCTCCGCCAAGGGCAACGCGCAAGGGAACCTTGAGCGTGAAGGTGGAGCCGATGCCGGGTTCACTCCTGACGGCGATGCTGCCGCCCATGCGCTCGATCAGCTTGCGGGAGATGGCGAGGCCGAGGCCGGTGCCTTCATGGCGCTTGCCGCCGGACCCATCGGCTTGCTCGAACTCCGCGAAGATGGTCTCCAGCTTGTCCGCCGCGATGCCGGGGCCAGTGTCCTGAATCTCGACGCTGATGCCGTGGATATCCGCGCCAAGCACGACGGCGACGCCGCCCTTGTCGGTGAATTTTACGGCATTGCCCGCCAGGTTGAGCAGCACCTGCCGCAGCCGCGCGGCATCGCCGATCATGAGCCTTGGCGTGGCCGGATCAATGGAGAGGGCCAGTTCAAGATCCTTGCCCTGGGCGCGCGGTGCCAGCAGTTCCACCACGCCTTCGGTGATCTGATGCAGATCGAAGGTGTCGGAGACAATGTCGGCCTTGCCCGCCTCGATCTTTGAGAAGTCGAGGATTTCGTCGATGAGGGAGAGCAGCGCTTCGCCCGAAGTCTTGATGGCGCGGACGTATGTTCCCTGTTCCGGCTCCAGCCGCGTGTCCAGCAGCAGGCCCGCCATGCCCAGCACACCGTTCAACGGCGTGCGAATCTCGTGGCTGACGGTGGCCAGGAAGCGCGATTTCGCCTCGTTCGCGGCCTCGGCGCGGCGGCGTTCGGTGATGTCACGGCCAACAGCGTAGTATTCGGCCAATTGTCCTTCACGGTTGCGGACGGGGAGCACCGACCAGGCGATCCAGCGCTCCTGTCCGTTCTGGACGATTGCCTGATCATAGCTGTCCGCCAGATCGGTGCCGTTGCCCCGCACAATGCGCTCGCTGGAAAAATCGAAGGTTGACCCGGCAATCTGCTCTGCGGGAAGCCCGGCAGCCGCGCAGAACGCGCCGTTGGCAGCCGTGATCACGCCGGCGAGATCGCGGCTGACCACCAGATCGTTCTGGCTTTCCAGCAGGCGCTTCTGGTGTTCCATCGTCTCGGTCATGGCGAAGAGGCGATCCGCCAGATCCTCCGCCCGCGCATCGGCCTGCTTCACCCGGCGTTCCGCCCGCAGCATGTCCTTGAGCAGCCATACCGAGGCGATCACGGCCACGATGGCGGCGGCGTTCAGGGCGAAGGAGAAGGCTCCAGTGTCAAGATCAAAAGGCACGGACAATTCATTCCCAACGGATCATTTCTTCCGCAAGAATGGGCGCAACCTGTTGACGGAGCGTGGATGGGCTGTGTCCCCGGGGCAACACTTTGGGTGATTGGCGGCGATTTCGCGCCAGCAATTGCCGCGATGGTTTCGCAAGGGTTGCGCTGAAACAGCGGATTTGCCGGGATCGGTTCAGACCCGTGGAAGGGTTCCGGCTTTAAGCCGCGATCCGCTCGTGCATCGCGCGGTAGGACAGCGCTTCCGCCAGATGGATGCGCCCCACATCCTTTGCGCCGTCAAGATCGGCAATGGTGCGGGCCACTTTCAGCACCCGGTGAAAGCCCCGCGCCGTGAGCCGCAGTTTCTCTGCCGCGTCGCGGATCAGCGCTTGCCCCTGGGCATCAGGCTTCGCCACCTCCTCGATCACATTGGGAGGCGTGGCGGCGTTGAGGAAGATGTTGTCGAGGCCCATCGCGGCATAGCGCTCGCGCTGGCGATCCCGCGCCCTGGCCACGCGCCGTGCCACCTCAGCCGAACCTTCGGCGGGAGGCGGCAGCACCAGGTCGGAGGCCGAGACCGCAGGCACCTCGATGGCGAGATCGATGCGGTCGAGAAACGGCCCGGACAGCCGCCCCTGATATTGCGCGATGCATTTCTCGTTGGGTGCGCGCTTGCAGGCGTATCCAGGCTCTGTCGCCCGGCCGCAACGGCATTCTCGCGTTGCCTTTTTGCCGCCTTTAGGGGAGGTTGTATGAAGGAGGGTGATGATGATTTCATCATTTCCGACAATGATTTCCGATACGAGGTTCTCTATGATTTGCCTCTTCTGGGCTTGATCAAAGGAAGGCCAAAGGTTGTAGAGGTCCTTGGCACCAGACATGATCTCTTCTCTTGAAATCCGGGTGATTTTAGCAGCGTCGATCTCACCCTGTAGGCTTGGGATTTCTAAGTTCAGGGCTTCCAGTCTCTCACTCAATGGCCGGTACTTTTCTCCGAAGCCGTACTTATCTATCATTTCTGAATTGTAGAGATCGTGTAGCCGATCAATCTCCTTTTGGAGCTTGGATAGCTCCTGCTCCCGGTTGGAGAGCAGAGCTACTTTCTCACCTATCTGCTCATCGATGGCCAGCATGCGCTCTGACACCTGCGCCTCATCCACGAAGAAGGATTTGAGTTCATTTTGAAACAGGGCTTCGAGGTCAGAGGATGGGATTTTGTTGTTGCAGCTCCAGCAGCGGTATTTGGTGTTCTTGGCTGGGACATACATCTTGCCACCACACTCACAGTGGACAATGCCAGTGAAGAGATGGAGAGCTGGCCTTCCAATTTTCCGAGGCCTTGTGGGACTGAGTAGTGAGTTTGCTTCCTGCCATATGTCTTCTGAGATGATGGGTTCACAGGGTAGCCTGACCCAGTCGCTTTGTGGCTTTAGCTGCCATGCCTTCTTGCTGTCTTTGGTCGATGTGTAATTGGCCAAGCAAACGCCTTTGGCAGTCTGATCGGCTATCAGGCGACGTATGGTGGTATCTGAGAAAAGAGACTGATTGCGGGTTCTATAGCCTCTGTCATTTAGGATGCGGGCTACGGCCTTGAGACGCCTTTCACTAATCCAGAGTTCATATATCAGCTTCCGAACTGGAGCCTCGTTTTCATCTGGAAGGAGCTTGCCTTCCTGCCATTTGTAGCCAAAGGGAGCGGCACCTCCGAGAGGCTTTCCTAGCTTGGCACGGATAGGGACAGAGGCTGCAACACGGGCGGCTATCTCTTCTCTCTCCCATTGGGTGAGGGCGGCTATCAGAGTGAAATACAGCCTGCCTGCCGGTGATGAGGTGTCTATGCTCTCACCGAGTGAGACGAGGTTCGCACCGCATTCTTGGAATATGTCAGAGAAGGAAAGCAGCTCCCTTGTGTTACGGGCAAGGCGGGCAAGCTTGGAAAAAATGAGAGCCTTCACATGTCCAGAGCGTATGTCAGTCAGCATGCGCTTGGTCTCTGGATGATCGATGACCGATTTGCCTGACACGGCGTCAAGGCGATAAACTTCTATCACCTGCCAGTCTTTGCCCTCAGCATAGCTCCTGGCCCTTTTTTCATGATGCATGGGGCTATCGCCCTCGACCTGCATATCAGTTGATACCCGAAGCCATATAGCTGCGCGCATGGGAGGCTCTCCGTTTGACGTCGGAGTGTAGAGCAAGGGGAACGGAAAGTGAATCCCTGCATTTTAGAAAGTCAGTTTGACTCTGCTGTTTTCAAGCGGTCAAATCGCAGACAGTTTGTAGGTTTCAGGGGTCATCTGTGGGCTTGAAGAAAGCGATACTGCTTTTCATAGGAGGATTTGTAGCTATCGCTTGGCTGAAAAGCCCAGAGAAACCCTCACCTGTGCTGCCTCTGCCGACACCGATTTTTCAAGTACCAGCAATACCTGCTCCTGCAACTGCTGTGGCCGTAACGCCTGCTCCAGTGACGGTCGCAAGGTCGCCTATACCACCAGCACATATACAAGCTCCATCGATCTCGATTCAGCCAAAAGCCGAAGAGTCGAAGCCGGTTTATGTCTCAGGGAACCGTGTGGCGCTTCGCAAAGCTCCTGATGCTAAATCAGAGGTGCTCGACAGGCTGAATGATGGTTTCTCATTGGAGCAGATAGAGAGAAAAACTGATTGGGTTCACGTCCGTCATCCTCTCACTCGGGTCGAAGGCTATGTGGCAAGCGCACGCCTGCGCGATACGCCACCTGTGAAAAAAGAAGAGGAGGTAAAATCTCCATCTAAAAAAGAAACGGCTGTTGTCCTGACCGCAGCTGCAATCACTGCCATACTCATCGCTGAGTCTGTAGCCTCATATAGGGCCTCTCGTCCCTGCGCCTGTCCATACAATGAGACGAGGACTGGAGCCTCCTGTGGTAGCAGGTCGGCATGGTCAAGGCCAGGTGGGGCTAGTCCACTCTGCTACGCCAGCGACATAACACCAGAGATGATAGCGGGGTATAGGGCGAGGGGGCGATGAGAAGGCAAATTTTTTTACAGCTATAACGGAGCCAGATATAGCAGAGGCAATTAAATTAGTTAGCTTTTGAATCCGTGCCTAAGGGCATTTCTGGAGCCGGAAAAGTGAGGTCGCTGAGAATCAAAAGAGTTCAGAAAAGCCCCATTTTCTATCGAAAGCACACATATATCACTCAAAAAATAGGGAAATCATGCCGAAATCTCTTGACAGGACGCGAGGCAGTTGTACCGATTAGGAAATAAGTCGAGGTAAGTTCCATCGAGAACGAGCGGTTGGTTGACCGCTCAAGCCTACTTAAAAGCTCTGGGGTCATCCGTGGAAATTTTTTCGCTTGTTTTTTTATCAATTGTTTTGTTTGGCATTTTTGAATTAATGCGAAATGGATTCAAAAAGCTTCGCTTTATCTATCATCCTTACAGCGAGCATATCAACGAAGCTGG
>JANNFV010000205.1:0-2403 GCA_031380285.1 Hyphomicrobiales bacterium
GCGCTGATGCGCAACCGGCTGGAGCCATCTCCCCTGATGGACAAGCTGGCGGAACACATCGTCTCCAGCCTCGACAACCTTTCGGGTCGGGAACCGGAAGCACCACCGGCCATCGCGGCAGAGTAAGGCGGATTTGCCATGACGACTGTCCTCATCACCGGCGCGAACCGGGGCATCGGCTATGCGCTGACCGAAATTCTGGTGAAGCGCGGCGACCGCGTTATCGCCATGGTGCGCGATCCATTCCGGCTGCCGGACCTGTTGAAGACCGCGCCCCGCGAGCAGATGATGGTGATCGGCATGGATGTAACGGATGACCGCTCCGTGAACCACGCCGCTGCTGTGGTGCAGGAGCCGATCGACGCGCTTGTGAACAACGCGGGCATCTACGGCCCGCGCGACGCAACAGGACTGGATGTTGACCTTGCCGCCTTCGCGGAGGTGCTCGCGGTCAATACGATTGCCCCTCTTCGTGTGGCCCGCGCCTTCCTGCCGCAATTGAAACAGGGACAAAATCCCCGCATTCTCACCGTGTCGAGCCAGATGGGGGCACTTTCCGGCAGCGCGCAGGGTTCGATTGCCTACCGTGCTTCCAAAGCTGCAGTGAACAAGACGATGCAGTCGCTGGCCGTCGACCTGAAGCCGGACGGTGTTGCAGTGATCGTGCTGCATCCCGGCTGGGTGCAGACCGACATGGGTGGCAGCAGCGCCGACATCACGCCGGCGCAAAGTGCTGCGGGAATTGCGGGTCTGATCGACAGGATCACGTTGAAGGATACGGGGCAATTCTTCCGCTGGGACGGCACGATCCATCCCTGGTAAAGTCTGGAAGTGCCTGATCAGGGATTCATGCGCCGCGCGGCGCCGACGATGGCACCCGGCTTCTTTTCCGAACCGGCCTGCACCAGGACGATCACCCCTTCGGCATCTGGGGAAACTGCAGTTGCGGGAATGTCGATCACGGCTGCCTCGCCGCTCCAGGCAGCAACGCGCGAAAGGCCACGCACGACATTGGCATAGGTCACGCTGCGGCCCGTGTTTTCGCCCCGTCCGATCTGGACCGAACGCTCCTTCACCATCGAGAGGACCCAGACATGGCCGGAAAGGCCCGATGCAGCAGGCAGGACAGCCCGCAGGCCACCTTCGCCTTTGTCGATGCGGACATCAACCGACAGAACACCCGCCTGAGCGCGGGTCGACAGGACGGCCTTGTCGATGGAGGCACGCTCCGACCCGACCGCATGGGCCACACCATTGATGACGGCTTGCGGCGTGTAGACCTGCCGGTCACCGCGCATGGCGGAATAGGCTTTCTGCCGGGAGGTGAAGGCGGAATGTGCCAGCGTATCCTTCCAGCCCAGATAATCCCAATAATCCACAGGAAGCGTCAGCACGATGAGGCCGGGATCCTTCGCCAGTTCGGTCATCAGCTTGTCCGCCGGCGGACAGGACGAGCAGCCCTGGCTGGTGAACAATTCGATCACCGCCCGAGGTCGATCCGGTGCAGCCGTCTGCGCCCACGCGGGAAGCGCGATCACGAGACTGGAGAGCAACAGGGAGATGACGCTTTTCATTGTTCCAACAGTTTAATGTCAGGCTCTAAAGAAACCATTCAGCCTGTCACTGGAAAGTCACGTTCACTTGATCGGGGTGAGGCGGGCCGAATCAGCGGATTTCGCACCTGCCAGCGGCGGCCTCCAGCGGCGGTGCATCCACAGCCACTGCTCTGGATACTCACGCACCCAGCCATCCACCACCTTCGTCATCGCCGCCATAGCGCCGGTCACATCCACGACACCATTGGCATCACGTGGCAGGACGAGAGGCGGCGTCAGTTCCAGCCGGAACCGATACCCGGGCAGCCGGATCACGCGCACGCCATGCACCGGGCAGTCGAAATACTTCGCAAACTTGCCGAGAACGGGGTTGGTAAAGGCGTGGCGGCCCATGAAGTCAACGGCGACGCCGCGTGTGAAATGCTGATCAATCAGCATGCCAAGGTGACCACCCTTCTCCAGAACATCGCGCATGGCATAGGATGCTCCTGGCCCTGCCGCCGCCAGTCCGCCCATCGTGCCCGAGCGGATGGAGTGAATGATCGCGCGGGCCGCATCGTTGTTGGGCGCGCGAAAAACCGCTGTCGCCGCCAGTCCATAGCGTGCCGCGCAGATAGCGGGCAGCTCCCAATTGCCCAGATGCGCCGAAAATATGAGGCCGGGCCTGCCGTCGTCACGCAGCGCATTGAAGTATTCGGCCCCGTCAACGGTCGTGCGACCAGCGTCGGGATTGTCGACATCCCAGTCGAGCCCCCGTGCGGCGTCTTGCGTTGCATCATCTGCATGAGGCGCACGCACCGATCTGGCAACCATTGGGTTACTGGTTTCGTCCGCGTGCCTATCCTCA
>JANNFV010000242.1:0-5343 GCA_031380285.1 Hyphomicrobiales bacterium
CCTGCGGCCGTCTGGCTGAGGCTGAATTGCCGAAATTTGCAGATGAGGAAAAGACCTTCGCCGAGCTTTACGCCCGCATCGAAAAGACCAAGGCCTATGTCACGGGTCTTCCCAAGGCCGCGTTTGACGGCGCCGAGGCCCGCACCATCACCTTTCCCATCGGCGGCAAGCCCCACGCGATGCAGGGCGATGATTACCTCTCGCATTTCGCGCTGCCGAACTTCTATTTCCACATGACGGCGACCTACGCGATCCTGCGCGCCAACGGCGTTGAACTGGGCAAGGGCGATTTCATCGGCTCACGCGACCGGATGCGCCCGGTCTGAATGCGTGCCGCCTCATCCTTCCCCCTTGCGGGGAAGGTGGCCCTTCGCCCTTGCGAAGGGTCGGATGGGGGTCGCCGGATACTGCGTGCCACTTTCTCAGCCACCCCCATCCGTCACGGCTCCGCCGCGACACCTTCCCCTCAAGGGGGAAGGATGAGCGTAGCGCTGAAGCCCTACTTCGCCCCCGCTGTCAGCGTGCCGCTCTGCCGCTGGTCGGAAGCCCCCTCGAAGCCCTGCTTCGTCATCATGATGGAATGCGTCGAGCCCATGGCCTGGCGCACCTCCACCTTGTGGCCCCGCGCCTGCAGCAGGCGGATCGTATCAACCGAGAGGCCGCGCTCCACCCGCAACTCATCGGGCAGCCACTGGTGATGCACGCGGGCGGCTTCCGTCGCCTCGGCCACGTTCATGCCGTGGTCGATGACGTTCGACACGACCTGCAGCACCGTGGTGATGATGCGGCTGCCGCCCGGTGATCCCGTCACCAGGAAGGGCTTGCCGTCCTTGAAGATGATGGTGGGCGACATCGAGGACAGCGGCCGCTTGCCTGCGCCAGGCGCATTGGCATCGCCGCCCACCAGTCCGTAGGCGTTCGGTACCCCCGGCTTGGCCGCAAAATCATCAAGCTCGTTGTTCATCAGGATGCCGGTGCCCTCCGCCACCATGCCGACGCCGTAGCTGAAGTTCAGCGTGTAGGTGCACGCCACCGCGTTGCCGTCCTTGTCCATCACGGAATAATGCGTGGTCTGGTCGCTTTCGAAGGGTTGCGGCTTGCCTGGCTTGATCGTGGCTCCAGGCCGTGCCTTGGCCGGATCGATCTGCGCCCGCAGTGTCTCGGCATACTTCTTCGAGGTCAGTCCCTTGACCGGCACTTTCACGAAATCAGGATCGCCCAGATATTCGCTGCGGTCGGCATAGGCCAGCTTGGACGCCTCCGCGAAGAGATGCAGCGCATCGGCAGAATTGTGGCCCGCCGCCTTCAGGTCAAACCCTTCCAGCACGTTGAGAATCTGCACCAGATGCACGCCGCCGGAGGAGGGAGGCGGCATGGAGACAATCTCGTGGCCACGGTAGCTGCCCTTCACCACATCGCGCTCGATGGCGCGGTAATTCTTGAGGTCGGCCAGCGTCCATTGTCCGCCGATGGCGTTGACCGCCGCCACCATCTGCTCCGCCACCTTGCCTTCGTAGAACGCCTTCGGGCCATTCTCCGCGATGGCCCGCAGCGTCACGCCGAGATCGATCTGCTGCAGGTTGGCCCCGCGCGGCAGGGCATTGCCCTCGACCGTGGTGAAAATCTTGGCTGACGCGTCAAAGCGCTTGAGGCGTGCTTCAACCTGCTTCAGCGAGAAGGCCAGGTCATCGCCCACGACGAAGCCATCAACCGCGAGCAGGATGGCAGGCGAAATCAGCTTGGCGAGCGTGAAGCGCCCTGACCCATATTTCTCCACCGCCAACGCCATGCCCGCCACCGTGCCGGGAATGCCGATGCCCAGGCCCGAATCCTGGCTGCGCTTGAGATCAGCCTCGCCCTTGTCGGTGAGATAGACATCCTTCTTCATCGAGGCGGGGGCTGTCTCGCGGAAGTCGATGGCCTTCGTCTCGTTGCGATCCGCCCGGTGCACGATCATGAAGCCGCCACCACCGATATTGCCTGCGCGGGGCAGCGTGACGGCCAGTGCGAATCCGACAGCCACAGCGGCATCGATGGCATTGCCGCCTTGCTCCAGCACCTCGATGCCGATCCGCGTGGCGAAGGCGTCTTGCGACGCCACCATGCCGCCGGAGCCGAAGACAGGCTGGCGTCGCGGCCAGTCCGAGATGATCGGCTGCTGTGGTTCGGCTTGTGCCAGGGCGAGGGAGGGCAGGGCGGTTGAGGCGAGCAGGGAGAGCAGGAAGGCGCGGCGCGGCAGATGCGGAGTCATAAGTGAGCTTCCTTTTTTGCGATGGTCTGCCCAAGCACGGCCAACGTCAATTCAAAACATGGCGATTGTCTTTCCACTTTCTTTGCCATGCCAAGCATCCGCACCGTCGTTTTAACCCGCCGCCAATCCGCTTGCACCATGATGCTCGCGGAGGTTTGCGCATGTCTGGTCTGGGCAATCTTGTCTTCATCGCGCTCATCGGCAGTGTGGCTGCGGTGGGTGCCGTCACGCATCTGCAGAAGGAGCGGGGAAGCCAGCCTGCCCGCAGCCCTGCCGCCGTCGTGCAGCCCGCCGCTGCTGCCCCGGCGGGCGGCAACACCGCGATGCTTTATGCCGACACACGCGGCCATTTCTATGCCGATATCTACATCCGGGGCATCCCGATCCGCACGCTGGTGGACACCGGTGCGAGTCTGGTGTCGTTTTCGGCCGAGGACGCCGCCAAGTTCGGCCTGCGCGAGGAGGCCAGCCAGAAACGCGCCCAGTTCAACACCGCCAACGGCATCGTGACCGCCGCCATCGTGCGGGTGCCGGAAATGCGGCTGCAGGGCATCACGGTCTATGATGTCGAGGCGTCCATCATGCCGCCGGGCAGCATGAAGGGCACGCTCTTGGGCATGTCGTTCATGAAGAAGCTGCAGAGCTACGAATCGCGCGGCACCAGC
Source organism: Hyphomicrobiales bacterium (assembly GCA_031380285.1). Taxonomy (GTDB): domain Bacteria; phylum Pseudomonadota; class Alphaproteobacteria; order Rhizobiales; family Beijerinckiaceae; genus JADCCX01. The sequence continues at coordinate 2,917 of JANNFV010000242.1, forward strand.
ATGGTGCTCAAGAAGTAGCGGACCTTTCCTTCCCCCTTGGGGGAAGGTGCCCTGCGGAGCAGGGCGGATGAGGGAGAATCCCTGCCCGTCGTGGTTCTCCCTCATCCGTCCGCCTTCGGCGGCCACCTTTTCCCAGGGGAGAAGGAAAGACATTCACAAAGCCCGCTCCCAGATTTCCCCCACGAGATCGACACCGAAACTGCGGTGCGGCTTGCTCTCGATCAACGTGAAACCAAGCCGTTCATACAGCCGCCGCGCGGGCTTGAGCACGTCGTTGGTCCATAGCTTCATGTGGGTGTATCCCGCGTCCCGCGCGAAGGTCATGCAGGCCGTCACAAGCTGCTCGCCCAGCTTATGCCCCCGCGCCCACGGCTCCACATAGACAATCCGGAGCTTGGCCGTTGTCTCGTCGAGCTTCACGATGGTTGCGGAACCGGCGATCCTGCCATCGATCTCGGCGACCAGGCACCGTTCGCGGGCAGGATCGAATGTCTTGATGAACCCGGCCACGATCTCGGCCACCGCGCCCTCAAACGTGATGTCCCAGCCATATTCCTCGCTGTAGAGCACACCGTGGCGGTGGACGATCCAGCCAAGGTCGCCGATGCGGTGGTCGCGGATCACGGGCTTGGCGTCCGAGCGCTGGCTCAACTGATCCGTCACGGCTCCCTCATCTCTTCGCCAGACGTGACCATAAGGAAATGCGCCCTGCCTTCAATCCCTTTATCTGGCGTTCACGCAAAGCTGGTTATACGGTTGCCCGCTGTCCCAACGAGGCCCCCATGACCTATCCCAAGCCGCTCAATTCAATCGCTCCCAACTCGGCGCCGTTCGAGAACATCCCGCTCGTGAAATCGACCGGGTTCCGGGAGTATGACGCGCGATGGTGGTTCGGGCATCCCGCCTCGAAGAAGGAGCCGGAGCTGAACCTGATGGGCGTGCAGGCGCTCGGCATGGGCATCGGCACGCTGCTGACGGAACAGGGCGTCCCCAAGGAAATCGTCGTCGGCCATGATTTCCGCAGCTATTCCTCCGCGATCAAATACGCGCTCATCGCCGGTTTGCTGGCGGCGGGCTGCAAGGTGCATGACATCGGCCTCGCCATGTCGCCCATGGCCTATTTCGCCCAGTTCGCGCTGGATGTGCCAGCCGTCGCCATGGTCACGGCCTCGCACAACGACAACGGCTGGACCGGCGTGAAGATGGGTTCGCAGCGCCCCGTCACCTTCGGCCCGGTCGAGATGAACCGCCTGAAGGAGATCGTGCTCGCCGGCAAGTTCGACCTCGCGGGCGGCGGCGCCTATGTCTTCCACGAAAACTTCGCCGACATCTACATCAAGGATCTGACCAGCCGCCCTAGGCTGCAGCGCAAGCTGCGCGTCATCGCGGCTTGCGGCAACGGCACGGCGGGCGCCTTCGCGCCGCAAATTCTCGAAGCTCTGGGCTGCGAGATCGTGCCGATGGACATCGAGCTCGACTACACCTTCCCCCGCTACAACCCCAACCCGGAAGACATGGAGATGCTGCACGCCATGGCCCATGCCGTGAAGGAGCACGGGGCCGATGTGGCGCTCGGCTTCGATTGCGATGGCGACCGCTGCGGCGTGGTGGACAACAACGGCGACGAAATCTTCGCGGACAAGATCGGCGTGATGCTGGCGCGGGATCTGACCCGGGTGCATGGACCGTCGCAATTCGTGGTGGACGTAAAGTCCACCGGCCTCTTCGCCACCGATCCTGTGCTCAAGCAACTCGGCGCGAAGACCGATTACTGGAAGACCGGCCACAGCTACATCAAGCGCCGCGTGGCCGATCTGGGTGCGCTGGCGGGCTTCGAGAAATCCGGCCACTTCTTCTTCAACGCGCCGGTCGGCCGCGGCTACGACGATGGCGTCGTCACGGCCATCGCCGTCCTCGACATGCTGGACCGCAACCCCGGAAAGACCATGGCGCAGCTCTACGCCGAGGTTCCCAAGACCTGGGGTTCGCCCACCATGGCACCCCATTGCGCCGACGAGACGAAATACGGCATCGTCGACAAGGTGGTGGCGCAGTTCCAGGCGATGCACGCCAAGGGCACCAAGATCGACGGCAAGACCATCGTGGACCTGATCACGGTCAACGGCGTGCGCGTGGTGACGGAAGACGGCACCTGGGGCCTGGTCCGCGCCTCGTCCAACAAGCCGGAGCTGGTGGTTGTGGTGGAAAGCCCGGTGTCGGAAGCCCGCATGCGCGAGATGTTCCATTCGGTGGATGCTGTGCTGCGCACGCACCCCGAAGTGGGCGCGTATAACCAGACGATTTGAGGCTGTCGTGCTTCTCCCAAGGGAGAAGGAAGAAGCGCCCGTCCTTCTCCCCTGGGAGAAGGTGCCCCGTCCTTTCGGGGCGGATGAGGGAGAGCCACCAGCGTCGGGATTCTCCCTCAAC
>JANNFV010000255.1:0-1598 GCA_031380285.1 Hyphomicrobiales bacterium
GCCGTGTCCACGCTGGTCATGCTCGCCTACCCGCCGCTGTGCCTGTGGCTCGGGCTCTCCTCGCGCGAAACCGGCCTGATGCTGGGCGCGACCATCCATGACATGGCGCAGGTCGTGGGGGCCGGGTATGCCGTGTCCGACTCGGTCGGCAACACCGCTGTCGTGGTCAAGCTCTTCCGGGTGTTCCTGCTGCTGCCGGTGGTGCTGGCCATCGGCTGGTGGTTCATGCGCCGGGGAGAGCAGGCGGGAGAGGCGAAGGTGCCTGCCCCAGTGTTCGCCGTCGTGTTCCTGGTTCTGGTTCTCGTCAACACGGCCGCCATGGCGATGCCGCAAATCGCGCCGCTCTATCTGCCACTCAAGGCCGCTTTGGGCGAAATCAGCCGATGGGGCCTGCTGCTGTCCATCGCGGCACTCGGGCTGGGCACCTCGCTCTCGGCCATCCTGGCCGTGGGCTGGCGCCATGTCGCCGTGTTCATGGGCGCGACACTCGTCATTCTGCTGATCGCCACGGGCGGCATCATCGCCTTGCGTTGAAGATTCTTGCGTTGAAAAAAGGGGTTTGTCATGGCCGACATCGTCATCACCGAATTTCTGGATGAAGAAGCGCTGAAGGCGATCCCTTCGACGTATAGCGTCCTCTATGATGCCAAGCTGGTGGATCGACCCGACGACCTGCTGCGCGAGGCCGCGACATGCAAGGCGCTCGTGGTGCGCAACCGCACGCAGGTGCGCGGCGCGCTGCTCGCGGCGTGCCAGGAGTTGAAAGTCGTGGGTCGCCTCGGCGTCGGCCTCGACAACATCGACATGGAGGCCTGCAAGGCGCGGGGCATCGGCGTGTTCCCGGCCAGCGGGGCCAATGATCTGTCGGTCGCCGAATGGGTCATCGCCACCGCCATGGTGCTGCTGCGCGGGGCCTATCATGCCACGCCGGATGTGGTCAGCGGGGCCTGGCCGCGCAACCGCCTGATGGGGCGCGAGCTCTCGGGCAAGGTCATGGGCCTGGTGGGCTATGGCTCCATCGCCCGCGAGGTGGCCACCCGGGCCGGTGCCATGGGCATGACCTGCATCGCCTTCGATCCCTATCTGCCCGATGACCATCCGGCCTGGTCGATGGCCCATCGCCACGGTCTGGAGCCGCTGTTGCGCGAAGCCGATGTGGTGAGCCTGCATGTGCCGCTGAACGAGACGACGGCCAACATGATGGATGCGATCCGCCTGAAGCGCATGAAGAAGGATGCCATCCTGCTGAACGCGGCACGTGGTGGCATCGTGGACGAGGCAGCACTGGCAACGGCTCTCAAGGCTGGCGAATTGGGCGGGGCCGCGCTCGATGTCTTCGACGAGGAGCCGTTGTCCGCCGCCCGTGGCGCAGTCTTCAAGGATTGCCCCAACCTCATTCTCACGCCGCATATCGCTGGTGTGACACAGGAATCGAACGTGCGCGTCAGCCATGTCACGATTGCCAATGTCCTGAAGGCGCTGCAAGGCTAGATGGCAGAGGGTTTGTGCGTCCTTCGAGGCTCCGCTTCCCTCCGCCCCTCAAGATGAGGACCGTTGCGCAACGCAAGACGTTTCTCATCCGGAGGTGCGAGCTTTTT
>JANNFV010000276.1:0-10577 GCA_031380285.1 Hyphomicrobiales bacterium
CTGCCGGAAAGCCACCATGGACTCGTAGCCCTTCTTGAAGATCGGGCTTCTGGCCGAGTATTCCGCGTAAAGCTCCTCCGCCGCCTTCCACGAGGCTTCCAGCACCGCCGCCGGGAAGGCCCTGAGTTCCGTACCGCCCGCCACCAGGCGGCGCAGGGCGGGCGCGTTCACCGCGTCGTATTTGGCGAGCATCCAGTTGTTGGCGCTCTCCGCGCACATCTTCAGGATGTTCTGGTAGAGCTTGGGCAGCTTGTCCCACGCCTCCTTGTTGATCACGAGATGCAGCATCGCGCCGCCCTCCCAGAAGCCGGGGTAATAATAGTATTTCGCCACCTTGTTGAAGCCGAGCTTCTCGTCGTCATAGGGGCCGACGAACTCGACGGCATCCAGCGTGCCGCGTTCCAGCGCGGGGTAGATGTCGCCCGCCGCGATCTGCTGCGGCACCACGCCCAATTTAGCGAGAACAGCGCCGCCCGTGCCGCCGATGCGGAACTTTAGCCCCTTGAGATCATCGAGCGTGTTGATCTCCTTGCGGAACCAGCCGCCCATCTGCGTGCCGGAGTTGCCACAGACCACGCCGACCGTGTTGAACTTGGCCAGCGCCTCGTTGACGATGGCTTCGCCGCCCGCGAAATGCCACCAGGAATGCTGGTGGCGGGCGTTCAGGCCCCAGGGGATGCCGGTGCCCAGCGCCAGGGCTGGCTCCTTGCCCGTATAGAAATAGGTCGGCGTGTGGGCGCATTCGACCGTGCCGTTGGACGCAGCATCGAGCGCCTGCAGGCCCGGCACGATCTCGCCCGCCGCGAAGGTCTGGATCTGGAACTTCCCGTCCGTCGCGTCGCTCAGATATTGCGCGAAAGTCTGCGCCGTCCTGAAGATCGTGTCGAGAGACTTGGGAAAGCTGGAGGTCAGCCGCCATTTCACCTCGGGCATGGATTGCGCGATGGCAGGGCTGGCGATGGTGGCTGAGGCGGCAGCAAGGGTGGCTCCACCTAGAAATACACGTCTTTTCATTGGACAAATTCTCCCGGAAAGGCTGTCTTAGCGCATACGGCCACTGGCCAGACCCCCACACAACCACAAAGACAGGTTATCGACAATGAAACTTGCGACGCTGAAGAACGGCACCCGTGATGGGCGTCTCGTGGTCGTCTCCCGCGACCTCTCGCGCTGCACCGATGCGTCCTCCGCCGCCCGCACCTTCCAGGAGGCCATGGACAACTGGGACCGGGCCGAAGCGCGCCTGCAGGATCTGTCCTTCGCGCTGGAAAACAACGCTGTTCCCTCCGACAGGTTTCACGAGCGGCATTGCGAAAGCCCGCTGCCACGCGCCTACCAGTGGGTGGATGGCTCGGCCTATGTGAATCATGTCGAGCTGGTGCGCCGTGCCCGCAAGGCGGAGATGCCGCGCGAATTCTGGACCGATCCGCTGATGTACCAGGGCGGGTCGGACAGTTTCTATGGTCCCCGCGATCCGATTCCCATGTCCGACGAAGCCTATGGCATCGATTTCGAGGCCGAGATCGCGGTCATCACGGGCGATGTGCCGATGGGTGTCCAGACGGCGGATGCAGCCGGGCATATCCGCCTGCTGATGCTGGTCAACGATGTTTCGTTGCGCAATCTCATCCCGGCGGAACTGGGCAAGGGCTTCGGCTTCTTCCAGGGCAAGCCTTCCACGGCCTTCTCGCCTGTTGCGGTCACGCCGGATGAGTTGGGCGACCATTGGCTGGGTTCCAAGGTTTTGCATCCGCTGACCACCATCCTCAACGGCACGCTGTTTGGCCGCCCCAACGCGGGCGTGGACATGACGTTCTCCTTCGCCGACCTCATCGCCCACGCCGCCAAGACGCGTGTGCTGACGGCAGGCACGATCGTGGGTTCCGGCACGGTGTCCAACAAGGATGTCGGCGACGGACCTGGCCTGCCCATCGCAGAGGGCGGTCACGGCTATGCCTGCATCGCTGAGCAGCGGATGGTCGAGACGATCCGCCACGGCAAGCCCACAACGCCGTTCATGGCCTTTGGGGATACGGTGCGTATCGAGATGATGGACGACAAGCGCCACTCCATCTTCGGCGCGATCGAGCAGAAGGTGGTCAAGCATGAAGGGTGAGTCCGGCCAGGCGGAGGCAGTTCCTCCGCTGCTGCTGGAGGATTTTCTCCCCTACCGCCTCAATGTGCTGGCCGCCGAGGTGAGCGAGGGACTGGCCCAGGTCTATTCGCAGCGGTTTGGCCTCAATATCCCGGGCTGGCGCGTTATCGCCACGCTCGGCCAGTTCGGCGCGGTGACCGCGAAGGCCGTGGGCGATCACAGCCACATGCACAAGACCAAGGTCAGCAGGGCCGTCATGGACCTGGAGAAGCGCGGTCTTGTCACCCGGTCCCCCAATCCGCTGGACAAGCGCGAGGCCTTTCTGGTGCTGACGCCCCATGGAGCGGGCGTTTATCGCGACATCGTCCCGCTCGCCTTGAGTTACCAGAAGGCGCTGCTCCATTCTCTCACGGCAAGGGATCAGGCGGCGCTGGACCAGATGATCGCTTCCCTGACCACCGAAGCGCGGCGTCTTCGGCAAATTTAACCCAGCGCTAACCGCGATCAGGCATGCCTTTGTCATGCATGGGCACCGTGGCCTTTCTCGTCTGTTTGCGGCTGCTGCCATTGCGGCAGGCCTGGTGCTGTCCATCCTCCCTGCCGTTGCGAATGTCTGCCGCAGTGTCGAGGCAGAACTGGCAACGATGAGCCGTGGACCATCGCCGCGCGAACGCCAGAACGCGGGGCGCTCGGCCATGGAAGCCCAGCGCCTTTACGCCCACATGCGCTCCATCGGCTGCGACCGGCAGGCCTTCCTGTTCTTCGGCCAACCTGCGCCAGCCGAATGCGGCGGCTATCGCGCCCGCCTGGCGCAGCTCCAGGCGGCAAGCCGGGCGGCCTATGCGCCGGATGAGGGGCGCCGTCGCCAGTTGATGTCGATGCTCGTCAGCAACAACTGCAAGACAACGCCGGAGGCACGGTCTGCGCCGCTGACCGCTGGCTTTCTCGACAACGGAACCCGACGGCGGGGCGAAATCGATTCGTCCGACATCGACCGCCCGCGCATCGAATCCCGCATTCGCAATGTTGGTGGCAAGGCGGTCTGTGTCCGCACCTGCGATGGCTATTACTTCCCCCTGCATGTACGCGGAGCCTCGTTGCGCGAGGATGGCGATGCCTTGTGCCAGTCCTTGTGCCCGGCCTCCGAGACCCGGATCTACTTCAAGCCGGGTGAGCTGGAGGCCGCCCGTTCGTCCGAGGGCGAGGCTTACAGTGATCTCGAAAACGCCTTTCGCTACCGCAAGACCTACGATGCGAGCTGCGTCTGCCGACGACAGGCAGACTTGATGGGTGAAGGCCAGCCGCAGCTTCTCAATCCGCTCGACCAGGGCATGGGCAATGGCTTCGACGTGCTCAACCGCGATCCTCCGGATGAGGATGCGCCGTTGCGCGGCCTGACGCCGGTGCCGGGCCGCAAGCAGGACGCACGGCTCTTCGGCAACCGCCCGCCGCCCGAGCCTCCTGCACCCCCCCAGCCTCCGCCAGAGATTTCGGCGGATCGGCTGGTGACGTCGGAGCAGGGCGAGATCCGGGAAATCCGCGGGCGCGACGGCGTTACGCGCACTGTCCGTGTAATCGCGCCAGAACTTTCGCGCGCCCCATGAGGGGCAGCAATCCCTTCAGTTCAGGACCGTGCTCCAGCCCCGTGAGGGCAAGGCGAAGCGGCATGAACAGTGGCTTGCCCTTGCGACCGGTGGCGCTTTTCAGCGCCTCGGTCCATGCGCCCCAGCTCTGGTCGCAGAACGGTCCGGACGGCAGATGATCGATTGCGGCACTGATGAAATCGGGCTCAGTGATCACGCCGGCGGCCGCGCCAAAGACAAGATCCCGCCAACCCTTGATGTCGTCGAACACGGCAAGATTGCCGCGCACGCCAAGCCACAGCGCTTCCGCCTGCTGCGGCGCAAGGCCAAGTGCCGCCAGGCGCATTGATACGCCTGAATAGGGCGTCTCGTGCAGACCCTTGGCGGTCAGTACCATCACTTCCACCGGATCGAACTTCGTGGGTGCCCGCGACAGCTTGTCCAATGATACCGATGGCTCGAGTTCCGCAAGCGATTGCAAGGGGCGCACCGGGTCTGACGTGCCGGTGAGCACGGCGACAGCCGCCACCGCCTGAGGCTCTGCACCCGCCTCCCGGAACGAGCGGAGCGACAAGGTGCCTTTCCGCTTGGACATTTCCTCGCCCGACGCCGCGATGATCAGGTTGTGATGGGCACACCGGGGCGGCGTAGCCCCCAGCGCCTGGAACTGCTCGATCTGCACGCCTGTGTTGGCGACGTGGTCCTCCCCCCGTATGATATCGGTCACACCCATGTCGATGTCATCGACAACCGACGCGAAGGTGTAGAGCACCGTGCCATCTTCGCGCACCAGCACCGGATCGGAAAGCGCCGAGGTCTCGATCCGTGCCGGGCCACGCACGCCATCCTGCCATTCCGCTGCCTGGCCCGACAGCTTGAAACGCCAATGAGGATTGCGGCCTTCCGCCTCCAGCGCCTTGCGCTCGTCGGGTGACAGCTTGAGGGCGGCGCGATCATAGACCGGCGGCAGGTTGCGGGCCTGCAACCGCTTGCGTTTGCGGTCCAACTCGTCCGGGCTTTCATAGGCCGGGTAGATGTGTCCCGCCGCCTTGAGGCGTTCGAATTCGGTCGCATAACGCGCCACCCGTTCCGACTGCTTCTCCAGCCTGTCAGGCACGATGCCAAGCCAGGCCAGGTCCTCGACAATCGCCTGAGCAAAGACATCGGTCGAGCGGTCGCGATCCGTATCGTCCAGACGCAGGATGAAGGTGCCACCCGCCTTGCGGGTGATCAGCCAGTTCCACAGCGCGGTGCGGGCGTTGCCGATATGCAGGTAGCCGGTGGGGGAGGGTGCGAAGCGAACGGTGATGGTCATGGCCCGGTTCTAGAACAGGACGCCTTGCGACGGAAGCGCCCTGCAGCCGCTGTGTCGTTGCCAAAAAACATCTTGCTGCCAAAGTTGCACACCCATGCCGTTGCGCTCCCGTGAGTGTGCCGGATAAATGGCTGCAACAAGAATGCGTGGAGGAAACAGATGTCGGCATCGGGTGCGCCCATCGGTGGCCGTTTCGCGGCCTTGCACGCGGACAGCCTGAACAACCCGCAAGCCTTCTGGCGCGAGGCGGCACGGGCCATCGACTGGTTCCGCTTTCCACAGACCACGTTTGATCCGAAGGCCGGGGTCTATGGCGGCTGGTTCACGGATGGCCTGTGCAACACCTGCCACAACGCCGTGGATCGCCACGTGGAGGCAGGTCGGGGCGAGCAGGCCGCCTTCATCTACGACAGCCCGGTCACCGGCACCAAGCGCCGCATCAGCTATGCCGAACTGCTCGACGAGGTGACATCCGTTGCTCGCATGATCCTCGACAGCGGCATCCGCAAGGGTGACCGCGTCATCATCTACATGCCGATGGTGCCTGAAGCGATCATCGCCATGCTGGCCTGCGCCCGCATCGGTGCCGTCCATTCCGTGGTCTTCGGCGGGTTCGCGGCCAAGGAACTGGCGACGCGCCTCGACGATGCCACGCCGAAGCTTATCCTCGCGGCATCCTGCGGCATCGAGGGGCAGAAGATCGTGCCTTACAAGCCGCTGCTGGATGAGGCGATCCGCCTGGCCAAACACCGCGTCAAGCGTGTCATCCTGCTCCAGCGTCCGCAACTGGCCGCTGCGCTGATCGAGGGTCGCGATCAGGATTGGACCACAGCGCAAACTGAGGCCCGCAAGGCGATCAAGGCGGGCCGAACCGTGCCTTGTGTCCGTCTCAAGGCGTCCGATCCGCTTTACATCCTCTATACGTCAGGCACCACGGGCAAGCCAAAGGGCGTGGTGCGCGACAATGGCGGCCACATGGTCGCGCTGCAATGGTCCATGACCAATCTCTACGGCGTGCGGGCAGGCGAGGTCTATTGGGCCGCCTCCGACATCGGCTGGGTCGTCGGTCACAGCTACATCGTCTACGCGCCGCTGCTGGCGGGCTGCACCTCGATCATCTACGAGGGCAAGCCGGTGGGAACGCCGGACGCCGCCGCCTACTGGCGCGTCATTGCCGAGCACGGTGTCTCCACCTTGTTCACCGCCCCCACGGCGTTCCGGGCGATCAAGAAGGAAGACCCGCAGGCCAAACTGATGGCGGGCCATGATCTCTCGAAGTTCCGCGTGCTCTTCCTGGCGGGAGAGCGGGCGGACCCTGATACGGTGCAATGGGCCGAGACCATCCTCAACCGCCCTGTCATCGACCATTGGTGGCAGACCGAGACAGGCTGGTGCATCGCGGGCAATCCGCTGGGCGTCGAGCCGCTGCCGGTGAAGCACGGCGCGCTCTCCGCGCCGATGCCGGGCTATGATGTGCAATGTCTTGATGAAGGCGGGCAACCCATCGCTGCCGGTCGCATGGGCTCCATCGCCGTCAAGCTGCCGCTGCCGCCAGGCGCCTTGCCGACGCTGTGGAAACAGGAGCAACGTTTCCACGAGGCCTATCTGGCGCAGTTCCCGGGCTACTACTCGACCTCGGATGCAGGCATCATCGAGGCCAATGGCATGATCACGATCCTGGGGCGCACGGATGATATCATCAACGTCGCGGGGCATCGCCTGTCCACGGGCGGCATGGAGGAGGTGATCGCATCCCATCCTGCCGTGGCGGAATGCGCGGTCCTGGGCATCGCGGATGAGCTCAAGGGCGAGGTGCCTTGCGGGTTCATGGTGCTGAAATCCGGCGTCACGGAGACCGCCGACGAGGTGGAGAAAGGCTGCGTGAAGCTTGTCCGCGACAAGATTGGCCCCGTCGCGGCCTTCAAGCTCGCCATCGTCGTGCCGCGCCTGCCCAAGACGCGCTCCGGCAAGATCCTGCGCGGCACCATCAAGAAGATCGCGGATCGGACACCCTGGACCATGCCAGCGACCATCGACGATCCGGCGGTGCTGGAGGAAATTTCGGCGGCCATGCGGGCGAAGGGTCTGAAGCTCTGACGGCCTCGCAATCCGCTTGCCCCGGCACCGTCCTGTCGCGCATAACGCTGGAAAACACCGCCGAGGACCACGCCCATGATGCCAGAACCCATCGCCGCCTTTTCCCGTATCGGCGAGGAAAATGCCTTCGCCGTGCTGGCGCGCGCCACGCAGCTCATGCGCGAGGGCAAGGATGTCATCAATCTGGGGATCGGTCAGCCCGATTTCGCAACGCCGCCCAACATCGTGGAAGCCGCGATCAAGGCGCTGCGCGACGGGCACCACGGCTATACGCCCGCCAACGGGATTCTCCCCTTGCGGGAAGGTGTCGCCGCCGACCTGCACCGGCGCTACGGCGTCTCGGTCTCGCCCGAGGAGGTGATGATCATGCCGGGCGGCAAGGTCACCATGTTCATGGCGATCCTGATGTTCGGCGAGCCGGGCGTCGAGATCCTGTATCCCGATCCGGGCTTCCCCATCTACCGCTCGATGATCGAGTTTACCGGGGCCACCCCCATCCCAGTGCCGATCCGCGAGGAGAACAATTTCGCCTTTTCCGCCGAGGAGACGCTGGCGTTGATCACGCCAAGGACGCGATTGCTGATCGTCAATTCGCCTGCCAACCCGACCGGAGGCGTCACGCCGAAAGCCGAGGTGGACAAGCTGGTGAAGGGCCTCGTCAACCGCCCGCGCGTGGCCGTGATGTCGGACGAGATCTACGACCAGATGCTTTATGACGGCGAGAAACATGTCTGCCTGTTGAGCTATCCCGAAATCCGCGACCGCACGATCCTGCTCAACGGCTGGTCCAAGACCTATGCGATGACGGGCTGGCGTCTTGGCTATTCGATCTGGCCGGGCAAGCTCTACGAGGCCGCGCGCAAGCTTGCGGTCAATTCCTTCTCCTGCGTCAATGCTCCCGCCCAATGGGCCGCACTGGAAGCGCTGACGGGTCCGCAGGATGCGGTGGCGAGCATGGTCGCCGAGTTTGATCGCCGCCGCAAAGCCGTGGTCGCGGGCCTCAACAGCCTGCCCGGCGTCTCCTGCGCCACGCCGACCGGCGCGTTCTACGCCTTTCCCAATGTGGCAAAGACGGGCTGGAAGGCCAAGAAGCTGGCATCAGCCCTGCTGGAAGATGCAGGCGTCGCCACCATCGGCGGCCCCGATTTCGGCGTGTTCGGCGAAGGCTACATCCGCTTGTCCTATGCCAACAGCCTGGAGAACATCGACCGGGCATTGGGGCGGATGCGCGACTTCCTGGAGCGCCGCAACGCGGGGTGATCACCGATGACTGAATCCGCCACACCCCCCGGCACCCTACCTGCCGTCTTGCCGCGTCTGATCTATTTCGCCGACACGATGTGCTCGTGGTGCTACGGCTTCGCGCCGGAGATGAACCGCGTGGTCCTCGCCATGGGTGAGCGGGTGGAACTCGTCCTGCAGGCCGGGGGCCTGCGCCCTTTCAGCACCGAGGTATTGACCGAGGCGGAGAAACCCCGCTTTCGCGGGTATCGCGAGCGTGTGGCAGAAGCCAGCGGGCAACCCTTCGACTGGGGCTTCTTCGACCGCGATGGCTTTGTCATGGACACCGAGCCGGCTTCGCGTGCCGTCGTCACCATGCGCACGCTGAACATCGGTGCGGCCTATGCCTACATGCACGCCATCCAGCGGGCGTTTTTCGCAGTCAATGACGATATCCGGCAGACCGAGGTGCTGGCGGCCTATGCCGGGCAGTTCGATGTCGATCCGGCGGAGTTCACGGCAGCGTTTGAGTCAGAGGCGATGAAGCAGGCAACGCTCCAGGATTTTGCACTGGCCCAGCGCTTCCAGGTCACGGGTTATCCGACGCTGGTGCTGCTCAAGGGGCGTGGTGCGTATCAGGTGGGGCACGGCTACGCGAAGGCGGAGGCGGTGATCGCGAACATCGAGCGGGCTTTGGCGCATGTGCCGGAGGGGGTGGCAAACTGAAACAATCGACTTTCTTATTGAAATTTATAATCATAAATTGATATAATATTGTATGGAGTTAGGTTTCTATCAGCTAGATGATGCCGGTCGTCGCTTCTATTGCCCGCCGATACCCCTGCCAGCGGTCGCGATCGACGACGTTTATGATGCCCTTCGCATGGCACAAAGGGCGCTCATGCAACTGGATCAGGCGCTGGCTGCTCTCAAGGATGTGAATGCGATTGGTTTGCTGGTGAGGCTGGAAGCCGTTGAATCGTCTGCAGCCGAAGGAACCACATCGACATTTACCGAGCTTGTTGCTCATGAAGCGGCCCAGACGCGCACGCCTCAGGCAACGCGGTGGATACAAAACTCGGATGTCGAAAGCGTCAAGGCGGTCGTTGACAGCTTTCCCGAGACTGTAGCAAGCGACAGCAAGGCTATTTCTCCCATTCGACGCGCCCGAATGATCCATGGCCTGCTGTTTCCCAAGGAATCCACCTCGAGATGGCTCGGCTTCCCATTGGGAGATTTTAAACGCCTTCCCAATGCCACCACCGATGAAGACGCCCCCATGGGGCTTTTTCACTATGCACGGCCTGACCGCGTGCCTGCATTGATGGCTCAGTGGCAAGACCAGACGGTCGGTCGCAACGAAGGCAGGCCGCTTGAGCCATTGATCCGGCAGGCTTTGTCTCATTGGTTATTCGAGCACATCCATCCCTTTGCGGATGGCAATGGCCGTGTTGGCCGTCTCCTTACACCCATCATGTTGTGGCGTCAGGGATCAACACAATTTCCAAGCGGCTTCTACGGAGAGCCCGTGCGCCAGAACAAGGCTGACTACATTGCGGCGCTCAAGGAGGCGCGGCAAAGCGGAAATCTCGGGGTCTGGGTGCGCTATTTCTTTTTTCTCCTGGCCATCGGTGCTCGCGAGAACACGCGGCGCGTCGAAGCCCTCAGCGGGCTCATGCAGCGCTGGAGGCACCAATTGCAGCCGTTTCGGTCCGACAGTCTGGTTCACGCCCTGTTACCAGTGGCAACGGTGATCCCCGTTCTGGGCGTCAGGAATGTTCAGGAGATGTTCCCTGACCGCAGCTTCAACACCGCCAATACGGCACTGGGTCATCTCGTACGCCTCGGAATATTGACCCCTTTGGGAAAGGGAAGCCGGGATCGCCTTTTCGCGAATACCGCAGTCCTCGATCTGTTCGACACACGGCGACGGAAACCTTGACATCCCCTACCGCTCCACCCGCACCCAACCCTCCGGCCCCAGCCGTTCCTGGGGCTTGAAGCGACCCTTGTAGTCCATTTTCTGTGATCCCTGCACCCAGTAGCCGAGATAGAGATAGGACAGGCCCAGGCTCTTCGCACGGGCGATCTGATCGAGGATCATCAACGTGCCAAGTGATCGCTCCTCTTCGTCCGGATCGAAGAAGGAATAGACCATCGACAACCCGTCCGAGAGGATGTCGGTGAGAGAAACACCCACCAACGGCCCCTGGCCCCGCCCATTGAGGGGGGTATCCGGCCCCCTGCGGCGGTATTCCACCACGGC
>JANNFV010000285.1:0-11739 GCA_031380285.1 Hyphomicrobiales bacterium
GGCATTGATGGGCACGAATTGCGGGCTGGCATCGGCGCCATGGTGTTTGATTTCGCCGAGACGATCAGTGAAGCGCAGCGGGCCGGGCATCTCAGGTCAGAACACCTGACGCACATCCGGTGCGAGGTTCCTGCACCCGACGCGGTGACGTCGCTGGTCAGCTTTCTGGAAAGCTACCCGGTTCGGCTGATCTCGCTGATGGACCACACGCCCGGTCAGCGTCAGTTCCGCGATCTCGAGAAATATTTCATCTATTATGGCGGCAAGACGGGAAAGTCGTGGGACGAGGTCATGGAGGTGGTCAGCCAGCGTCAGGCCGTTGGCGGAGCGCGGGCCAATGCAAACCGGATGGCGGTCGTGGCGCTGGCCAATGAACACGGCATCAAGCTTGCGAGCCATGACGATACGACGCTCGACGAGGTATCGGCGTCAGTCGCCGAAGGCGTGGTGGTTGCGGAATTCCCGACCACGCTCGAATCCGCCGCTGCCTCGCATGAGGCCGGCATGTCGACCGTCATGGGTGCGCCGAACGTGGTGCGGGGCGGAAGCCATTCGGGCAATATTGCTGCGAGACGCCTTGCGGATGCCGGCATTCTGGACATCCTGTCCTCCGACTATGTTCCCGCAAGCCTGCTGCTGGGGGCATTTCATCTCTCGGGGAGTCCTGGAATCGAAGGTTTGCCCGGTGCGATCCGGCTGGTCTCCAAGAACCCGGCAGCAGCGCTTGGCCTTGGTGATCGCGGCGAGATCGCACAGGGCAAGCGGGCCGATCTGATCCGCGTGGGAATGATGAGTGATCAGCCCGTTATCCGAGAGGTCTGGCGCGAAGGGCGCAGGGTTGCATGAATCGCCTCGCAAGCGCTGTCCGCAGTCTCCCGTCCTTCGGTGCTCGTTTCCATGGCGGGTGTTTCGTGGCTGTGGCGGGTCCAAGCGGCGCAGGCAAGGACACACTGATCCGCGGCGTGCAGGAGCGCTTTGCAGCCGACCGTCGCTTCGTCTTTGCGAGGCGCATCATCACGCGGCATGCCGACTGTAGCGAGGACCATGACTCGATAACCGAGCTTGAATTCGCGCGGATGAAAGCTGCAGGAGCGTTCCTGCTGTCATGGTCAGCCAATGGATTATCCTATGGACTTCCAGGTGGGCTGGGATTCGATCTTCAGGCTGGACGGATCGTCATAGCCAATGTCTCGCGCGCTGTTCTTCCTGAAGCGAGGCAGCGGTTTCCACGACATCTTGTCGTGCATGTTGTTGCGGCTCCGGAGGTGCTTGAAGCCCGTCTGAGCGCAAGAGGACGTGAGGATGCCGCTGCGCAGCAGGCGCGTCTTGCCCGCGCTTTGCTCCACGATGCAAAGGTCTGCCCGGACATCACCATCGACAATTCTGACGACCTCGACCGCTCACTTCTGGAGTTCGAGCAGACATTGAGAAGCCTCACCTATTCGACGCCGCTCGGCCTTTGAACGCAGATGTCGCCTGCTCGCTACGCCATCTATCTCGCACCTCCACCGGATACACCGCTATGGACGTTTGGTAGCCGCGTGCTCGGCTACGATGCGGTAACGGGACGGGATGTGAATGGCTTTGCGCCAGATGGCTTTGACCCGATGCGCTGGCAACAAGTGACAGCCAGGCCGCGCATATACGGCTTTCACGCAACGCTGAAAGCACCGTTCCGCTTGTCGGAGAACACATCGCTCCTGGAAATGGAGACCGAACTCGATGCTTTCAGCCGAGCGCAAGGTCCGTTTGACCTTGGTCCCCTGGCGGTCACGGCCATCTCGCAAGGCAGCAATGGCTTTGTGGCCCTGACGCCTCTGAGGGACAGACCGGAACTTGCCGTCCTGGAGAAAGAGGTCGTGCATGCCTTCGATCGCTTCCGCGCACCCCTGACCGATGACGAGCTGCAGAAACGGGATCAGGGAACACTCACGTTACGCCAGCGAGAATCGCTCCTCAGTCTTGGCTATCCCCATGTCGGCGCGGACTACCACTTTCACATGACATTGAGTGGTGTCGTCTCCGACGTGGCCGACATCGCCGATACTCTTGCAGACAGCATGGCGAACGAGATCGGCACCGCCCATCTCAAGATCGATGCATTGGTGCTTTTCAGGCAGGCACATCCGGCAGATCGCTTTCGCGTGGTTCGCCGTTTTGGCCTGATGGGTGTTTCTTCTCAATTGACAGCCATGGCTGGAACCTTCTAGCAAAGAGGCATTCCAAGGGGCGTCCCGGGTTTGTGTTGAACCTGGGGCTGAGACGGCATGGTGCCGGACCCTTTTGAACCTGATCCGGGTCATGCCGGCGGAGGGATGGATGTCTACCGAGACCCCATTGTCGTTGCCCATCGCTTTTGCGTTGCTGCGTGAAAAACGCCCTCTCGTCCACAACATCACCAATTTCGTGGTCATGAACTGGACGGCCAATGTCCTGTTGGCGCTGGGCGCGTCACCGGTGATGGCCCATGCTCCGGAAGAGGTCGAGGACTTCGCCGCAATGGCGCAGGCGCTGGTGATCAACATCGGCACGCTGGATGCAGCATTCATCGGCGCGATGGAGATGGCGGTAAAGCGGGCGCGCAAGAAAAGCGTACCGTGGATTCTCGATCCAGTCGGTGCGGGCGCCACACGCTATCGGACAGAGACGGCCAGGAACCTTGTCGTGCGCAAGCCGACGATCATTCGCGGCAACGCGGGTGAGATCATGGCGCTTGCGGGCAAGGTCAAGGGGGCTTCAAAAGGCGTCGATTCACTCGCGGCCAGCGATGCAGCCCTGGATGCCGCAAAGCGTCTTTCGGAAAAAAGCGGCGCCATCGTCGTCGTCACAGGCGCGACGGATTATGTCGTGAGCCCGGATCGGATCGAAACGGTCGAAGGTGGTCACGCCATGAGCCAGCAGGTGACCGGCACGGGATGTGCCGTGACCGCTGTCATCGCCGCGTTCATGGGCGTTGAGCCAGCCTTCGATGCCGCGGTTCACGGGCTGACCATCATGAAGCGAGCGGCCGCAAAGGCTGCGACTGATGCGTCAGGTCCAGGCACATTTGCCACCCGCCTGCTGGATGCGATCGCTGTGGATCATGGCTGAATCCGATGCCCCCTCCGGTTGATCTGCGCGTCTATTACGTAACGGATACACCGTTGTCCTCTGGACGGGGTCTGGTCGAGACTGCCCTTGCCGCCGTGCTTGGCGGAGCGACGCTGGTGCAGTTGCGTGACCCGCAGGCCAAGGCCGGCGACCTCGTGCACATCGGCCGCGCTCTCAAGGCGGCACTGGATGCTGTAGGCGTTCCGCTGATCATCAATGACAGGCCGGATGTTGCCTTCGCCATCGGAGCGGCAGGCGTACACATCGGCCAGGACGACCTGCCGCCGGAGGCGGTGCGGCGACTGCTCGGACCGCATGCCATCATCGGCCTGTCCATCACCAATCCCTCCCAGATGAAACGGGTACCGTGGGGTCTGATCGATCACATCGGCGTCGGACCGGTGATCTCGAAAGGCGTGAAGCCCGATGCTGCCGAACCGATGGGCCTGAAGGGCTTGAGCGCTTGTGCTCTGGCCTCTCGCAAACCGGTTGTTGCCATTGGCGGCATTGGAATTGACAATGCACATGAGTGCATTGCGGCAGGTGCCGACGGCGTGGCGGTCGTCGCAGCAATCGCAGGCGCTGATGATCCTGAACGTGCAGCGCGAAAGCTGCGATCTGCGGTCGATCTTGCGCTCTGCGCGCGTCAGGTCTCTGCTGAATGACCGCGATTGCGTTGACGATTGCGGGTTCGGATTCAGGCGGCGGTGCCGGCATCCAGGCCGACCTGAAGACGTTCTCGGCGCTGGGTGTCTATGGTGCGAGCGTCATCACGGCGCTGACTGCGCAGAATACGCTTGGCGTGCAGGGCGTGCATGACGTGCCTGCGGCCTTCATCCGGCAACAGATGGTCTCGGTGCTTGGTGATCTCGACGTCAAGGCGATCAAGATCGGCATGCTGTCGCGGCAGGCAACGATCCGTGCTGTGGCTGCGGAACTTGTCGCAGTGCCGGAGATTCCTGTCGTGCTCGATCCGGTGATGGTCGCGGCATCGGGTGACATGCTGCTTCGGGCGTCGGCCATCACTGCGCTGAAATCCATTTTGATGCCACGGGCAACCGTCATCACACCAAACCTGCATGAGGCCGCAGCGCTGACCGGTCTGCCCATGGCAACCAGCGAGGCGGACATGGAGCAGCAAGCGAGGATGCTGCATGCAGCCGGTGCCCGTGCAGTCCTGATCAAGGGGGGGCACCGAGCGGGTGCCGAAAGCGTCGATATCCTGATCACGGCCTATGGCATGCAGCGCTATGCCACGCCGCGCATCAACACGCCCAATGTTCATGGTACGGGCTGCACATTGTCATCGGCCATTGCCGCAGGGCTTGCGAAGGGTTTGTCGCTTGATGCCGCATGCCGTGCGGCAAAGGCGTATGTTACCGAAGCGATTGCAGCTTCGGTGAGCCTCAAGGTCGGGCATGGTCACGGTCCGGCGCATCATTTCCACCAATGGTGGTGAAATCCCTCGCGTACCGTGCATAATGAGATCGAGGTATCCATGGCGTTCAGCGACACGATCTGGAACAAAACCAGCGATGTCTACCGCGAGATCGTTGCTATGCCATTCAACAAGGAGTTGGGTGAAGGCACGCTCTCGCCTGCCGCCTTCCGCCACTACATCGTTCAGGATGCGCATTATCTGGAAGGCTTCTCAAGGGCTCTCGCCCTGGCGGCTGCAAGGGCGCGGACGGCGGATCAGATTGCAATGCTGGCGAACTCTGCTGCGGGGGCCATTCAGGTGGAACGCGGATTGCACGCCAATTACTTCAAGATGTTTGGGGTGAGTGCAGCCGCTTTTGCAGCGATCAAACCGTCGCCTGTATGCGATCACTACGTCAGCTTTCTCGTCAGGGTTGCAGCCACTGAGGATTTCCCCGTCGTCGTATCGGCACTCCTGCCTTGCTTCTGGATCTATATGGAGGTTGGCAAGCATATTCACAGGTCATCATCCTGCCAGAACCCCTATCGAGCCTGGATCGATGCCTATGCGGGTGCGGAATTCGAAACAGCAGTTCGCCGGATGATTGCCCTTGTGGACGTATTGGCGAACTCATCCTCAGCCAGCACACGAGCGAAAATGCAGAGTGCCTTTCGCCATGGCTCGATGCTGGAATGGATGTTCTGGGACAGTGCCTATCATCAAAGGGAGTGGCCGTTATGAACCGCTCATTGTGTTTTCCTGATCCGCACCAGCGTAAACACCTTGAATGGTGCGATCTTCGTCCGCTCGATGATCGCCACGCCTCCATGCGCCTCGGCCCATGCCGCGATCCGTGCGAACGGAAACTCCGGACGCAAGCCCAGGGGACGCGCCACCTTCGCCAGACCATTCTCGACTCTCGCAGCGACGCCTCGTTCTGAATAGAAATGATTGACGAGGATGATCTCACCGCCATGCCCCAGCACCCGAGCGCACTCGTCCAGGACGCATTCGGGCTTTGCCACGAGCGTGATGACGAATTGCGCCACCACGGCGTCAAACCACCCGTCAGGGAACGAGAGCCGTTCCGCATCCATGACCTGCAAGTCCGTGACCCAGGGGTAGCGTCCGCTTGCATGCCGGGTACGGGCGCGGGCAATCATCTGTTCAGAAATGTCGATTCCAGAGACATCGTAGCGGGCGTTGTAGTCCGAGAATGACAGTCCGGTGCCGACACCAATTTCCAGAATACGGGTGCCGACCTGTTTTGCGGCTCCTGTTGCCGCCCGCCGTGCGTTCAGGAACACCGGCCCGCACAGTACATCGTAGATCGGAGCCCACCGGGCATAGGCGCGCTCGACAGTTGTGCGCTCAAGGTCAGCAAGCATGGGATGATCGTCCTCGTTTCAGGCCGATTGGCCTCACTCGGACTATCTCCCCTGCATGACAGTCATGCGAAGGTGCTTCTGTTTCCTCCGGATTGTCACAGAACTGAGACAGAAATCACGCAACCGCCGGTTCAGTCAGACCCAAAAGTCGAGGCAGGCATGAACCGCTACCGCGCGATTTTCATTTCCGATGTGCATCTTGGCACGAAGACCAGCCAGGCAGACGCCCTCCTGACCTTTCTGAAGCATGCGGAAGCGGACACGATCTATCTCGTCGGCGATATCATCGATGGCTGGCGTTTGAAGAAGAGCTGGTATTGGCCGCAAAGTCACAATGATCTGGTGCAGAAGCTGCTGCGCAAGGCGCGCAAGGGCATGCGCATTGTGTTCGTGCCGGGCAATCATGATGAGTTTCTGCGCGGTTTTCTCGACAATCAGTTCGGCGGGATAGAGATTGTTGACAGCCTTGTCCATGAGGGGCTGAACGGTCAGCGCTATCTCGTCATCCACGGTGATCAGTTCGACGCCGTCGTCATGCATGCCAAGTGGCTCGCCTTCATCGGTGACTGGGCCTATGAAGTGGCGCTTTTTCTCAACAGCAGGATCAACGCGGTCAGGCGCAAGCTGGGACTGACATATTGGTCATTCTCGGCCTGGGCCAAGCATCGGGTGAAGAAGGCCGTCAATTTCATCAGCGCTTTCGAGGGCACGCTTGCCAGCGAGGCCCGTCGGCAGAACGCCGACGGCGTGATTTGCGGCCACATCCATCATGCAGTGATCCGTGATATTGGCGGCATTGTGTATATGAACTGTGGTGACTGGGTGGAAAGCAGCACTGCCCTTGTCGAGCGCATGGACGGGGTTTTCGAGATCATCGAGTGGACAAAGCAAAGGGCTATGCTGACAGAAGAGGCGGCCTTTGATCATCATCATTTGAGTGATCCTGTCCGCAGGACGAAGCCGGTTGCGGCCTGAGCGCATGCCATGAAACTTCTGATTGCCACCGATGCCTGGGAGCCACAGATCAACGGCGTCGTCCGAACCCTGCAGGCAACCATCCATGATCTCCAGGGCCGTGAGATGGCGGTCAAGGTTGTCCACCCGGAACAGTTCAGCACTTTCGGCCTTCCAACCTATCCCGATATCCGTCTGGCGATGACGACGCCGCGGCGCATGCGCACCATTCTGTCGGACGAGCAACCCGACGCTGTCCACATCGCCACAGAAGGCCCTATCGGCTGGGCCATGCGCAGCGCCTGCGTCACGCTGGGGCAACGCTTCACGACAAGCTATCACACGCGCTTCCCCGAATACGTCAGCGCCCGCGCGCCCGTGCCGGAGCGGTTGACCTATGCGCTGATGCGCCGTTTCCATGCTCCGGCGGCCCATGTGCTTGTCTCGACCGAGCGCATGCGGGAGGAACTGCAGGCACGCGGCTTCCGCAACCTGGCACTATGGCCGCGCGGCGTTGATACCAAACTGTTCCAACCTGATCATCCCGCAGTTCTCGATCTTCCGCGCCCGATCTTTCTCACGGTTAGCCGCCTGGCGGTGGAGAAGAACATCGAAGCATTCCTCAATCTCGATCTGCCCGGTTCGAAGGTCGTCGTGGGTGATGGCCCTCAAGCGGAGGAGCTGCGGTTCCGCTTTCCCAAGGCAGTATTCCTCGGACTGAAAACGGGATCGGACCTGGCGGCGATCTATGCCGCAGCGGATGTCTTCGTTTTCCCGAGCCTCACCGATACCTACGGCATCGTCATGCTGGAGGCGGCAGCGGCTGGTGTGCCAACAGCAGCCTTTCCGGTTCCTGGCCCGCTTGATGTGATCGGCGGCTCAGGCGCAGGCGTGCTTGATGGGAACCTGCGCAATGCCTGCATGGCGGCCCTGCGTATCCCGCGCGAAACCTGCAGAGCGTTTGCCATGACCCGATCATGGCGTGCTGCCACTGACGCGTTTCTGTCGGTCGTCGGGCCAGGGACCACCGCGCGCCTGACGGACGCGGCGTGATCCGGACGCTGTCATGCCATTGTCACATGTTGCATTAATGAGCTGACAAAGGATTTTTTCATGATGGGATACCGGAATATCCAGCGCCTCACCGCAGAAGCAATCGGCACGGCAATGCTTGTAGCCACTGTCGTGGGTTCAGGCATCATGGCGACCACGCTGACGAAGGATGTCGGCCTGCAATTGCTGGTCAACACAATTCCCACAGGCGCAATTCTCGTCGTCCTGATCACGATCTTCGGACCGGTCTCCGGTGCGCATTTCAACCCGGCGGTGAGCCTCATCTTCACCCTCCGCCGCGAGTTGGCGTGGGTGGATCTGGGTCCTTATGTTATCGCGCAGTGCCTTGGCGGCCTCGCCGGAACCGTCGTCGCCCATGCGATGTTTGGCCTGCCGGTGCTGGAAATCGGCACGCAGGCCCGCGCCACGCCGCAGCTCTGGCTGGCAGAGGGAGTTGCGACTTTCACGCTGGTCATCGCCATCCTTGGTGCGCTGCGCGCGAAGCCGGAGGCAGTGCCGGTTATCGTCGGCCTGACCATCACGGCGGCCTACTGGTTCACGGCCTCGACCTCCTTTGCCAACCCTGCCGTGACACTGGCGCGAGGTTTCACGACAAGCTTTGCAGGGATCAGGCTGGCCGATGTTCCAATGTTCGCCGCGATGCAGGTGATCGGGGCCTTGGCGGGGCTTGCGGTCTCGAGTCTTGTGTTCGACCGAAACCCGTTGAAACAGTAGAGGGTGTTGCGGCATGAATGTTGTCATCCACCACAACCCGGATTGCGGGACATCCCGGAATGTTCTGATGATCATCGAAGCGGCGGGTTATCAACCGACGATCATCGAGTACCTGAAGACGGGTTGGACGCGCCCGCAGCTTCTTGGCATCTTTGCTGCTGCAGGGCTCACCCCGCGCAGTGCGTTGCGAACTACAAAATCACCCGCGGAGACACTTGGCCTGCTTGATCCGGCGATCGGTGACGACACCCTTCTGGAAGCCATGCTCCAGCATCCCATTCTTGTGAACCGGCCGCTCGTCTGCACCGCGAAAGGCGTTCGGCTCTGCCGACCCAGTGAAGCCGTGCTCGACCTCCTCGACCGTCTGCCAAAGGGCCCGCTCCACAAGGAAGACGGCGCGCTGCTAATCGACGGAAATGGGTGCAGGGTGGGCTGAAACTGCGCTGTCTGCGCAGTGACCAGATTTCGTAACCGAACTGAGAGGTGGTTGCTGAGCGAAGGCGGTCATGCTCTCGTCTTCTCGAAGCTGAATGTGCTTCCCCATTCGCAGATCTGGACACTTCTTCAAAGAAGATCAAAGGCGACTCCATCCTGGAACACAGCACGTATCATCGGCCCAAAGATCCCGCAGAAAGCCAAGCACGTTTGAAATATCCGGACCCGGTCTAGGGAGTGTTGCCAAGCTGGACAGGTGCTCGATGAGACCAAAAAGGGACCGAGATTCATGCGGCGATCCGAAGCCAATACGTCCGTATTGGCGAGGAGCGGCGCTTGAACATCGGCCCTTTTTCATCTCACCGCAGAGCGGCGCGGCGATTTTGGCCCATGGCCTCAACGGTATCTCTCCCAAGCCAGACGGTTTGGTTCGAGACAGCGCCTTTGCCCTGAACCAAAATCCCTCGCGTCGAGCGCCTGTCCAGTTTGTCAACACTCCCTAAAGTCGATCATTCACTTCCCGCCTTATGGTCGATGTTCCCGGTCCGGTACTACGCAGTGCCGTTCATACTTGCCGCATGAATCCATGACGTTACGGCACCCTCTCTCAACCACTGTGAGAAGAGGACCGCGCCAATGGCGGTTCTTAAACGCTTCCTTAGCCATAAGGTCCTATTGCTGATCGCAATGGTATGCAGCCCGCAAAGGGCTGTGCGTTCAGTTCAGTGGATCCCGCGTGATGGCAAGAAGTGATCGTGATAGCCTGGGTTCGCCAATGGTTGCGGTCCGGGCTTCAGAGCCGTCACGATCCCTGCCGGAAGGCGTGAGCGACTTCCGAGATCTGGTGAGCGGATTCGTTCGCCTCGAAAAAGCCTCGGATGATACCGTCGTGCTGGTGAAGGCCGACGGCACCCATGTGCGGCTGGATGCCGAGCAGACTGCTGATCTGGCGCTCGCGCTCCTGCGGGCGGCGTCGGACAATCCGCGCGATCATGACATCTTGATCCAGCTTCATGCGGTCGCGGCAGCGCGCAACCTGCATCTCGATGCGACCGGGCCTGGGTTGCCGCAAGAGCCGTCCGTGCTGATGGCCCAGGTGCAGCCCGCGCAGGACGGGACGCCAATCGAGCCCAGACCAGATGCCCAGCCAGACACGGAAACACCACAGACCCGCTCGGAATTTCGCGTATCGGAAGGGTTGCAGAACCCGGACAATGCCCAGTTCCGCACCGGCTACACATCAGGATTTGTCGGCCCCGGGCGCGGCCATCTGGGTGGCCTGCCAGACGAGGATCTCACCTTCAGGAACAGCTTCCGTCGGGGCCTGACCGTCGTCGATATCGGCGATGAAGGCACCCCGCTTGCCGGCGATATCGGGGATCGGCGCGCCACGGATGGCGCCGACCAGAATGCCTTCCAGACAAGCAGCATCAACCACCCTTACGAGCCTGGCTTCGTCGGGCCAGCCATCAATCACCTGACGCCGCTGCGCAACGAGGACTATCGGTTTGCGGAAATCGCACCGCGCGAGCTGAGTCCGCGCAACAGCGAGAACCTGCCCTATTCCGCCCCAAGCCTGATCCCGGTGCCGATTCAGTTTCTCGATCTGACAGTGCTGGAGGATCAGCCGATTGTCGGCAGCATTTTCCCCCAGGGCATCCCTGGCGGGGCGACCGTGAACAATCTGATGATCGTGAACCAACCGCCGGTTGGCACCGTCACCATCAATGGGCTGGGCGACTTCACCATCGCTGTTCCACCCCATTTCTCCGGGCCGGTCGTCTTCACCTACACCTATTTCGACAGCACCGGCGCGGAACGCACCAGCACCGTCGCCGTGATCGTGACTCCCGTTGTCGATGCCCCTGCCGTTGCATCCGGCCCGGGTGCTTTCGCCGGCCCGGAGGACGGTATCCTGCCTTTGACAGGCCTGTCAGCAGCCCTGGTGGATCGCGACGGCTCCGAAAGCCTGACGCGCATTGCCATCGAAGGCGTCCCGCCGGGCAGTCGATTCGTGGATGCAGCGGGCAATCCGCTGGGCACTGACGCAGGTTCCGGCGTCTGGACCTTCCTGCCCGGAGAGGTTGAGCGGGCGCATCTCCTGGCCGATGCGCATGTCTCCGGAGTGTTCTCTCTGACACTGAGCGTGACATCCACAGAGGGGGCCTCAGGCCAGTCCTCGACCGTGACCTCGCCCTTCAGCGTCACTTTCCGTCCCGTTGCCGATGCGCCTGCGCTCTTCGTGGGCGCAGGGGCCTTCACCGGGCCGGAAGACCAGCCGATCACGCTGTCCGGGCTCGCCACCGGCCTTGTGGACCAGGACACCTCGGAGACCTTGACCACCCTGACGATCTCCGGCGTTCCCGGTGGCAGCCAGTTCGTGGATGGCAGCGGCAATCCCGTTGGCGTGAACCAGGGCGGTGGCGTCTGGTCGTTCACGCCTGCCGAACTGGCGATCCTGCGGTTTCTGCCTCCCGAGCACGTCGCGGGCGTATTCGATCTCCTGCTCACGGCGACGTCACGCGAAACCGTGAATGGCGATACCGCAACGACAACCTTGCCGTTCCGCGTGACCGCCACGCCGGTGGCAGATACTCCAGCTGTGTCGGTAGGTGCAGGCGCTTTCCAGGGCGAAGAGGACACCCGCATCGCCCTGCCGGGCCT
>JANNFV010000312.1:0-5750 GCA_031380285.1 Hyphomicrobiales bacterium
GCTGCGCTTCGCACCGCTGTATGAGTAATGTCGGGCACGGCACACCGGTCCTCATCCTGTGGTGCGACCCAAGGGCGAGCCTCGAAGGACGCACAACGCTTTGGCAGCCCATCACTCACGCCCGCACCGCCTTGGCAGGCACCGGCGCACCTACGCGCATCCGGCGCTCCAGCAGCGACAGCCCGCCGCCCAGCGCCATCAGCACAGCACCCAGCCAGATGAACAGGACGAACGGTTTCCAGTAGGCCCGCACCGGCACCAGTTCCTCCGGACCCGTTTCGCCCAGCGCGATATAGATCTGCCCGAAGCCGCGTGTGATCCGCGCCACCTCCGTCGTCGGCATCTGCCGCGCGGGGTAGATGCGCTTGGCAGGCTCCGCGATATCCTCGACGACCCCTCCCCGGCGCACCTCGAACACGGCGACCGTGTCGCGGTAATTCGGCCCGTCGCGGCGCTGCACGTCCTTCAGCACCAGCTCATAGGCCCCAAGGTTCAGCACCTCGCCCTTGCGCACATTGGCGATGCGCTCCACCTCATAGGCCGTGGCCGCGACGCCGAGGATCATCACGCCCACACCGGCATGGGCGATAGCCGCGCCCCAGGCGGAAACCGGCAGGCCAAGCGCCTTGCGCAGGACGGTGCCGATACCACCACCGCTACGACCGGCACGCGACACGATCTCGCTGATCGATCCGGCCACCACGAACAGCCCGATACCGATGCCGACGGGTGCCAGCGCCGCCACGCCACCGCGCAGGGCGAACGCCACGACCATTCCCACCATGCCGATACCCATCGCCACCAGCAGCCGCTGCGACACTGCCGCGAGATCACCCCGCTTCCAGGAGAGCTGCTGCCCGAACGGCATGGCCAACACGAGCGGCAAGACAAGCGGGATGAACACCAGGTTGAAGAACGGTGGCCCGACCGAAATCTTCGAGCCATCCCACGCCTCCAGCGCCAGCGGATAGAGCGTCCCCACCAGCACCGCCAGGCAACTGGCGGAGAGGAACAGGTTGTTGAACACCAGCGCACCCTCGCGGCTGATGGGCGCGAACAATCCACCCTGCTGCAGGAGCGGCGCACGCCAGGCAAACAGCGCCAGGCTGCCGCCGATGAAGACGCAGAGGATGCCCAGGATCACCACGCCCCGCGCCGGATCGCTGGCGAAGGAATGCACCGAGGTCAGCACGCCGGAGCGGACGATGAAGGTGCCCAGCAGCGACAGCGAAAAGGCGATGATGGCGAGCAGGATGGTCCAGACCTTGAGCGCCCCGCGCTTCTCCATCACGACTGCGGAATGCAGCAGCGCGGTGGCCGCAAGCCACGGCATCAGCGAGGCGTTCTCGACCGGATCCCAGAACCACCAGCCGCCCCAGCCAAGCTCGTAATAGGCCCAGTAGGATCCCATCGCGATGCCCAGCGTCAGGAACATCCACGCCGCCAGGATCCAGGGCCGAGCAAACCGCGCCCAGGCCGCATCCACCCGCCCATCGATCAGCGCGGCCACCGCAAAGGAGAAGCTGATCGAAAGCCCGACATAGCCGACATAGAGCAGCGGCGGATGAACCGCGAGGCCGAAATCCTGCAACAGCGGATTGAGATCACGGCCCTCCAGCGGCGGCGGAAACATGCGGTCGAACGGGTTGGATGTGAACAGCATGAACAGCAGGAAGGCCACGGCGATAGAGGCCTGAACCGAAAGGGTGAGCGCCCGCAGCCGATCCGGAATGCCTTGCCCAAACGCAGCCAGCGCCGCACCCGAAAGCGCCAGGATCAACGTCCACAGCAGCAGCGATCCCTCATGATTGCCCCAGACGCCGCTGAACTTGTAGATCGCGGGCATCAGCGAATGGGAGTTCTCATAGACATTGCGCACCGAGAAATCCGAGCCGAGATAGGCAGCTGCGAGGCACGAGAAGGACAGGCCGACAAGCAGGAACTGCAACCCCGCCGCCCGGTCGCCCAATCGCATCAGCACGCTGTCGCCGCGCCGCACGCCAAGCCACGGCAGCACGATTTGCACTGCGGAAACCGCCAGCGCCAGAACCAGCGCGAAATGCCCGATTTCAGCTGTCATGATCCCTGCCTCATGGTGCTTTCGCGGGTGGTTTCCCGTCCTTCCAGACACCCTGCTTTTTCATGGCGTCGGCCACCTCGCGAGGCATGTAGGTTTCATCGTGCTTCGCCAGCACCGTATCGGCCCGGAACGCGCCATCGGCCTGCAGCACGCCTTCCGTCACCACGCCTTGCCCTTCCCGGAACAGGTCGGGCAGGATGCCCTGGTAGATCACCTTGACGCTGGCCTTGGTGTCCGTGACCGAGAACGCCACGCGGTCTCCCACGCCCTTGTTGACGGAGCCGCCCTCAACAAGACCGCCCAGGCGGAACCGTTGTCCAGTCGAAACCTTCTGTTCAGCCACATCGGTCGGTGTGCGAAAGAAGGCGACATTGTCGCGCAGCGCATAGAGAACCAGCCCCGCTGCGACGGCAAGCACGGCCCCGGCGACAGCGATGAGCGTGAAGCGGCGTTGCTTGCGGGTCATGGCGTCACAGCCCCTTCCCCGCATCTTCGATCCGGCGCAGATCGTCCGGAGCCGATGCGAACTTCTGCCGCGCCTCCGCCAGGATCAGCCGCGCCCGGTCGGTATCCTTCAGCACAGCGAGCGCCCGGATCAACCGCGCCCATTCTTCCGCCGTCCCGCCTGAGGACGCCAGGCGTTGGGCCAGACCTTCCACCATGCTGCGGATGGCGGCGGATTGCTCGTCCACAGTCAGCGCGGCAATGGCTGCGCCACCCTGCGGCACCGCGCCGAGTTCCAGCAATTGCCAGGCGATTTCCGCCTTGAGATTGCCGTCCGGCAGGTCGGCATTCAAGGCTGTGAGCAACGCAATCGCCCTTGGCTTGTCGCCGTCCTGCTGGGCCGCAAGCGCCAGGAAGAACCGGCTCTTCACGTGGCGCGCATCCAGCGAAATGCTCGCTTCAAACGCCGCTTTCGCCTCCGCCGTCACAACGCCACTGGCCTGGAACACCAGCGCCTCGCCAAGATTCGCATGACGCTCCGCCGTGGGCCCAAGCAACCGCAGCGCCGCCGCAAAAGAGCGCACCGCGTCGGCATGACGCTCCAGCCGCAAATACACTGGCGCCACGACCTCGTGACCGCGGCCATCATCCGGATTGGCGGCAAGATGCGTTTCAATCTGCTGAAGCGCATCGGCAACATTCACGTCTTTCGGGTCAGCGGGCTTTTGCTGTTGGCGGCTTGCCAGCGGGAAAGACGGCATGTCAGGCGTTCCCCGCGCCAGATAGACCGGCAATGCAATGGCCGGGATGAGGACGAGGATCGCTGCTGCCGCCAGGTTGCGCGTCTCACCGATCCGGGCGGTCGAAGACACCGTCGCAGGCTGCACGGCCAGCAAGCGCCGTGCGGCTTCTGTCCGGGCCGCAGCCGCTTCATTCTCGCCGATCAGTCGCAGTGCCAGTTGCCGCTCAATCTCGGTGATCTGGGCCGCATAGAAGGCGCGGTCATGATCCGCAGTCGGCACGCCTTTGCGCCCCAGCGCGGCCAGCAGCGCAAGGCAAGTCAGGCCCGTCAGGCAAGCAGCGACGATCCAGAAGCTCATGGCTGTCTACATAGGGCTTCAAGACGCACGAGTCATGCCCGCCACGACTTCGATTTTGCCCGGAACAAGCGTCATCCTGTCACGGAGGGCAAAGTCAATGTGGCCCGCAGACCTTCGCGCGGGGAATCATCGAACAGGAAGCTGCCGCCATAGAGCTGTGCGAGATCAACCACGATGGACAATCCCAGGCCGGAACCCGGCTTGGTCTCGTCCAGCCGACGCCCGCGCCGCGTGGCTTCCAGGCGTTTGTCCTTGGGCAAGCCGGGGCCATCGTCATCGATGAAGAACACGATCGATGGCCGCTCCGGAGCGATGTCCTCGCCTTTGTCGACCGTGATGTGAACGCTGGTTTCGGCCCATTTCCCGGCATTGTCGATCAGGTTGCCAAGCATCTCCTCCAGATCCTGCCGCTCGCCCCGAAACCTCAGGCCCTCGGCAACCTCCGAGGTGAAGATGATCCCGCGGCTCTGGCACACCTTGGTGAAGGTGCGCACCATGCTGGCCACCACCGGCTCGACATCCGTCACCGAACCGACAGCAGCGGCGCGGGCCGCGGCTCTGGCGCGGTCGAGATAATATTGCACCTGGTCGCGCATCACCTGCGTCTGCTCGCGCACCTTGTCAGACAACGGACCTTCGCTGCTGTCAGCCTCGTTCACCAGCACGCTGATCGGTGTCTTGAGCGCATGGGCGAGATTGCCGACATGGGTCCGGGCACGGTCGATGATCTCGTGGTTGGAATCGACCATCAGGTTGAGTTCATCTGCGAGCGGAGCGATTTCGGGCGGAAAACTGCCATCGATGCGCTGGGCGTCACCGCGCCGGATCTGACCGAGCGCATTGCGCAGATTGAGCAGCGGTTCCAGGCCGAACCGCACCTGCGCCAGGGTGACAGCGGCAAGCGCCAGCCCCAGCACGATGAATGTGGCGAGTAGCGCCAGGTTGAACTGCCTGATCTCGGAAATCACCTCGGCCGGATCGCCTGCGATGGCGACCACATAGCGCCCGTCATCACCCAGGTCGATCAGCCGCTCGATCAGGCGGATCTGCTTGTTGTCCGGTCCATCCGCATAGGACTCGGAGATGCCATTCTCACGCGGCTTGACGCCAAGGTCGGAGAGTTTCGGCAGCCTGGCCGCAAAGAGCGATTTCGAGGTCCGGATCGCCTGGTCGCTGTCGCGCTCCGTATCGATCCGGCTGATCTGCCAGTACCAGCCCGACAGCGGCAATTCGAACCGCGGCTCGCCCAGGTTGCCAGGCTCGGTGCGGTCGGTCTCGCCAAACGAGGCGACATCCGCCACAAGCGCCTTGAGATAGACGTTCAACCGTTCGTCGAACGCAAATTCCGTGGTCCGCCGGTAGATCGTGGACAGCACCACCCCGGCGATCAGCAGGATGATGGCGCTCAGGCCGACAGCCGAGAGCACAAGCCGCGCCGCGATGGACAAGGGCCCTTCACGGCGCAGGAAGCTCAACATTGCTCAGCGCGCCTTGACCGGCTCCGGCGGTGCCGCGATGTAGCCGAGGCCCCTGACCGTCTGGATCACCTCGACACCAAGCTTCTTGCGCAGGCGCCCCACGAACACCTCGATGGTGTTGCTGTCGCGATCGAAATCCTGATCGTAGAGGTGCTCCACCAGTTCGGTGCGCGAAACCACACGCCCCTGATGATGCATCAGATAGGACAGCAGCCGATACTCATGCGAGGTCAGCTTGACGGCATTGCCATCCACCACCACGCGGCTGGAGCGGGTGTCGACGATGACAGGACCACAGGTGAGTTCGTTCTTGGCATGGCCCGTGGCCCGGCGCAGCAGCGCCCGCAGACGCGCCAGAATCTCCTCCATGTGAAATGGCTTGGCAACATAGTCATCGGCACCGGCATCGAAGCCCTGCACCTTGTCGCTCCAGCGATCCCGCGCCGTCAGGATCAGGACCGGCGTCTTGCGGCCATCGGCACGCCATTTTTCGAGCACCGTGATACCGTCCATCTTGGGCAGGCCGATATCGAGGACAATGCCGTCATATGGCTCCGTATCCCCCAGGAAATGCCCTTCCTCGCCGTCATAGGCGCGATCCACGGCGTATCCCGCGTTTTCGAGGGCAGTGACGATCTGCCGGTACAC
>JANNFV010000342.1:0-1722 GCA_031380285.1 Hyphomicrobiales bacterium
ACGCGGTTCAGTGCTTCGAGTTCACCCTCGGTCTCGATGTTGACCTGGTAGAGGTCCATGTCCACGGCGTGGGCCAGTTCGGCCTCGGTCTTGCCGACACCGGAGAACACGATCTTCGAAGCGGGAATGCCCGCGCGCATGGCCTTGCGGATTTCGCCTTCGGAAACAACATCCGCGCCGGACCCCAGCTTGGCGAGGGTTTCCAGCACGGCGATGTTGCTGTTGGCTTTCATGGCATAGAACACATGCGCCCGCTCAGCCGAGCCCGCCGCCTTCGCCATGGCGGCAGCGTAGAGCAGGTAGTGCCGCGTGATGGTGGCGAGAGAATAGACATAGACCGGCGTGCCAGCCGCCGCCGCGATGTCGGCGATCGCCACATCCTCGGCGTGGAGATGTCCATCCCTGTAGTGGAAATGATGCATGGGGAGCGCCTTTCCTTCTCCTCTGGGAGAAGGGGGTTGCCGCAGGCAACCGGATGAGGGAGAATCATGGAATGTGGGGGTTCACCCTCATCCGTCATGCAATGCAGACAAATTTATGCAGTCTGCATAAATTTGCTGCGGCATGACACCTTCTCCCAGAGGGAGAAGGGAAAGTGACGGCTATTCCAGCAATCCATCCAGAATGAACGAGCGTTTCGGCGGGACGATGCCGGGCGGACGCTTGCGGCCTCCGGTGGGAGAGAGCGACGGGGTGGATTGTCCCGGCTCGGTCGTCGTCGGATCACTGGGCACGCGCGGCTGGCCTTCCGGGCGGTTGCGCTCGATATTGGCCTCGACATCGACCGTGTTGCGCTCGTCCTGCTCGCGCTGCAGGCTTTCGCTGACACTGCCTTGCGCCTGCTGCTGGCGGCCTGCGCGAGGCTGACCCGGCGGAAGGGGCTTGCCATCCTTGTCGCGCCCCTGACGCCTGGCCCATTCCTCGCCCTGCGCGGTGTAGGGCGGCGGCTCAAGCGCACCACGACGGCCACAGGCTGACACGCCGACGGCAAGGCCAGCGGCGAGAGCCAGAAGGGAGAATTGACGGCGATCCAGTTTTTGGAAAACCACGATTTGATCGACTCCGGTTTGGACGGCACAATACAAGATTGCTCTAGCCCGTCGAGGCTGCAACGTCGAGATTGACACGACGGTATTGTTATTTTTTGGGCGAACGGAGCCTTTTCAGCCACTTTCGGGCTTGCGCCTTCACATTTGCCGGGGCGGTTCCACCATAGCTCACCCGGCTTTTGACGGATTTCTCCACGCCCAGCACGCCGAAAACCTCCTGATTGATCTGCGGATGCACGCTTTGCATCTCGGCCAGAGCGAGCTTTTCGAGGCCCACACCCTTGGCCGAGGCCAGACCGACGATCCGCGCCGTCACGTGGTGTGCCTCGCGGAAGGGCAGTTTCTGCGTGCGCACCAGCCAGTCCGCCAGATCGGTGGCGGTGGCATAGCCCGCGCCCGCCGCCGCTTTCATCCTCTTCGCGTCAGGCGCCATGTCGCGCACCATGCCGGTCATGGCGGCGATGACAAGGCTGAGGCTCATGAGCGAATCAAAGGTCGGCTCCTTGTCCTCCTGCATGTCCTTGGAATAGGTCAGCGGCAGGCCCTTCATGGTGATCATCAGGGCATTCAGCGCGCCGATGATGCGGCCAGCCTTGCCCCGCACCAGTTCCGCCGCATCCGGATTGCGCTTCTGCGGCATGATGGAGGAGCCGGTGGAAAACGCATCGGAGAG
>JANNFV010000360.1:0-3688 GCA_031380285.1 Hyphomicrobiales bacterium
GGCGAGATAGATGCTGGTGGGCGTCTTCGAGGTGCGGCTGATGCCGACGAGCACGACATCGGCCTCCTCCAGATCCTCCGCCATCTGGCCATCATCATGCAGCATGGTGAAGTTGAGGGCGTCAATGCGGCGGAAATAATCCGCGTTGAGCATGTGCTGCGCCCCGGGCCTGGGTGTCGAGACCGCGCCGAGATAGGACTGGATCATGGCGTGGACCGGCGTCAGCACGGAGAGACAGGGGCAGCCAAATTCCTTGCAGGCGTTTTCCAGCCGCTCCGACAATTCCAGATCGACGAGGGTGAACAGCACCAGGCCGGGTGCGGATTCAATCTCGCTGATCACCCGGTCGAGCTGCTCATGGGTGCGCACCAGCGGATAGACATGCTCGATGGAGGCCACACCCTGATATTGCGTCGTCGCGGCGCGGCTGACGGCGATGAGGGTTTCGCCTGTTGCATCCGACACGAGATGGAGGTGAAAGTAGTTGCGGCCCATGGAGCGCTTTCGTGCTTGTTCACAGGGGCTGGTAACATGCTGTGGAGGGCTGTGCAAAAAGCGGTTGTCTCGGGCGAGACGGCCAGGCGTTACCCCCGGACCGAGTCCGCCCGTCCCCGATATGGTTAACAAAGTGTTAACGCTGCGGGTGTATTCCCCGATTCATCACAGGATATGAAGGCAACCCGGAGGAAGCGCTGCATCCCAGATTGGCAAGCCTCTGAAAGGGTTCCGGAATCAGGTACGTTCAATTGCTATCTTGTGAAGCCGCCCAGTCTGGCCGATGGTCGAGCAGGTTGGTGACAAGCTGTGGATGAAACCGGATTCCGCGATTCACACGTCCAGACAGAGTCACAGAAAAAAGGATTCCATCTTTCTTGTTAGACAAAGCGCAATCTCCCGCATCATCACGATCCTTCTCGAAGGCCCTTTCAGGCGAAAGCCAGAAGGTGCCTCCCCTGTGGCTGATGCGCCAGGCCGGGCGCTATCTGCCGGAATACAAGGCGCTCAGGGCCAAGTCGAAATCCTTCCTGCATTTCTGCTACACCCCCGAGTGGGCGGTGGAAGTGACGCTGCAGCCGATCCGCCGGTTCGGCTTCGATGCCTCCATCATCTTTTCCGATATCCTGACCATTCCTGATGCGCTCGGCCGCAATGTGCGTTTCACCGAGGGCGAAGGGCCGGAAATGGATCCGATCACCGATCCAGCAACAATTGCAACGCTGCGATCCGCCTACAGGCCCGATATCCTCAAGCCGGTCTATGAAGCCGTGAAGGGCGTGCGTGCAGGCCTGCCCAGGGAAACAGCGCTGCTGGGTTTCTGCGGAGCGCCGTGGACGGTGGCGACCTACATGATCGCCGGCAAGGGCACGAAGGAGCAGGCTCCGGCGCGGCTCTTTGCCTATCGCTATCCGCAGGAGTTCCAGGCTTTGATGGACCTCCTGGTCGAGATCAGTGCGACCCATCTGATCGCCCAGATCGATGCGGGTGCCGACACCGTGCAGATCTTCGACAGCTGGGCCAGCGTGTTGCCTGCGGCGGAGTTTGATCGCTGGTGCATTGCGCCCGTGAAAGCGCTGGCGGCGAAGGTGCGGACCGCGCGGCCAGCAGCCAACATCATCGGTTTCCCGAGGGGAGCGACAACGGCAGGCATTCACCGATTCGCCGCCGAAACGGACATGAACGCCATTTCCATCGATACGGCGGGTGATTTGGCGGGGCTGGCCATGGCCAAGGGCCTGGCCATGGCCAAGGGTGTGGCGGCAGTCAAGGGCTTGCCGGTGCTGCAGGGCAATCTCGATCCGCTGGCACTGGTGGCTGGAGGCGAGGGTCTTGACCGCGCCATCGACCTTATCCTTGGCATTGCGCGCGATCAGCCCTTCGTTTTCAATCTGGGCCATGGAATCCTGCCGGAAACGCCGATAGCCAACGTGGAGAGGCTCATCCGGCGCATCCGCGGCTGAAATCCCAACCGAATCGGCTCCGAAATGTATCTCTGGCTGAAAGCCCTGCACATCATCGCCGTCATCTCCTGGATGGCGGGATTGCTCTATCTGCCGCGTCTGATGATCTATCATTGCGAGGCGGAGACGGGGTCTGTCCAGTCCGAGACATTCAAGACGATGGAGCGTCGCTTGCTGAAAGCCATCATGACGCCTGCCATGATCGTCTCCTGGGGATTGGGCTTGTACCTGGCTTTCGTGCATGTCGGCTTCCGGGGGAATGCCTGGTT
The DNA here is from genome assembly GCA_031380285.1 of Hyphomicrobiales bacterium. Taxonomy (GTDB): domain Bacteria; phylum Pseudomonadota; class Alphaproteobacteria; order Rhizobiales; family Beijerinckiaceae; genus JADCCX01. The sequence goes on from JANNFV010000360.1 coordinate 2,228, forward strand.
GCACGTCAAATTCGTGATGGTGATCGCGCTGTCCGCGTCGCATGGTTTTCAGGCCCGCTGGGTGCGTGACTTCGCCGAGGATCGCAATACGAGGCCGCAGCGTTTCTACCGCATCGCCAACGAAGTGCCGACGCTGCTGATGGTCGCCATCGTGATCCTCGCGGTGGTGAAACCATTTTGAGCAGACCCCATTGCGGTTTTGCCGAAATTGGCCTATTTCGAAGGTCTCTCCTCAAGGGCTGAACTTATCGAAAGTTCCCGGGTCGGTCCCGCCACCGCAGGCACCGTCCAACCCAAGCGTATCGCCCTGCGCTTCCCCCGCGATCTTGCTGCCCCCTCATCCCTTCAAGTCTCCAAGACATATTCCGGAACACACAGACCATGGACAAATCCCAGATGCGGGAAATCAAACTCCAGGACCTCAAGGCCAAGGCACCCGCCGAGCTTCTCAGCTTCGCGGAGGAGGTCGAGGTCGAAGGCGCCAATACCCTGCGCAAGCAGGAGCTGATCTATGCCATTCTCAAGCAATTGGCCGCGCGCGAAACCGAGATCATCGGCGAAGGCGTGATCGAGGTGCTGCTTGATGGCTTCGGCTTCATGCGCGCACCTGACGCCAATTACCTGCCAGGCCCTGATGACATCTACGTCTCGCCTGCCCAGATCCGCCGCTTCGGCCTGCGCACGGGCGATACCGTGGAGGGCATGATCCGCTCGCCCAAGGATGGCGAGCGCTATTTCGCGCTGCTCAAGGTCAACAAGATCAATTTCGACGAACCTGAAAAGACCCGCCACAAGGTCAATTTCGACAACCTCACGCCGCTTTATCCCAATGAGCGGCTGAAGATGGAAATCGAGGATCCGACCAAGAAGGATTTTTCCTCTCGCGTCATGGACGTGGTGACGCCCGTAGGCAAAGGCCAGCGGGCCCTGATCGTTGCACCGCCCCGCACCGGCAAGACCGTGCTCCTGCAGAACATTGCCAAATCCGTCGCCGCCAACCATCCCGAATGCTACCTGATCGTGCTGCTCATCGACGAGCGGCCCGAGGAAGTCACGGATATGCAGCGCTCCGTGAAGGGCGAGGTGATTTCCTCCACCTTCGACGAACCAGCGACGCGCCACGTGCAAGTGGCTGAAATGGTGATCGAAAAGGCCAAGCGCTTGGTGGAACATGGCCGCGATGTGGTGATCCTGCTCGATTCGATCACCCGTCTTGGCCGGGCCTACAACACCGTGGTGCCATCCTCCGGCAAGGTGCTGACCGGCGGTGTCGATGCCAACGCCCTGCAGCGCCCCAAGCGCTTCTTCGGTGCGGCACGCAACATCGAGGAAGGTGGCTCGCTCACCATCATCGCAACAGCGCTGATCGACACGGGCAGCCGCATGGACGAGGTGATCTTCGAAGAGTTCAAGGGCACCGGCAACTCCGAAATCATCCTCGACCGCAAGGTGGCGGACAAG
>JANNFV010000361.1:0-4535 GCA_031380285.1 Hyphomicrobiales bacterium
GTTGTCCGCATCCGCCGAGAACAACGTGTTGTAGATCATGCCGCCGTGATAGGACGTGACATTCGCGGTGGTCCAGATCGGGTCGAACGAACCGATATCGCCATGGATGACGGCGCGCAGGGTGCGGGCCCGTGTCGGCGCAGTCTGTGCGGTTCCGATGGCTGGCAGGCCGAAAGCGGCGGCAGCGGCAAGCCCGCCCTTCAGCGCGATGCGACGCGTGGTGGTCATGACAATCTCCCTTGGGCGACCTGATCCCGACGTCCTCCCGACGTTTTTCCGGGCTGGTGGCTACCAAGGCTATTCAGGCATGGAGTGCGGCAAGGCGCAAGGGGGATCGATTCAGCGCTGCACGGCCATCCCTTCAGTTGAGAGTGTTTATCAGAAGAGCACGATGTCATCCCCGGCGAGCGGAGCGAGGGAAGGGGGATCCAGAGCGGCGGTTCGGCTTGGTTCAACGTCGCAAGTCTGGATTCCCTTCCCCTCCGCTGCGCTCCGGCCGGGAATGACACAAAACCGCGTCGAATCGTATCCTGAAGCAATTGCCCTGTTCAGTGCCGCAACCTGCGGAACCGGATCACACCGCGATTCCCTTGAAGAGTCGCCGGTTTGCCTCCGGTATCTCCACCGCCTTGCTGCTCGCCCTGTCGACATAGACATGGGTGTACCGGCACAGCGCCGCACATTGCTCGCCATCCGCGCGAAACAGTCCGAGACGGTAGGTGACGCTGGAGCGCCCGAGGCGCACCACTGCCATGCCGACCTCGAGTCTTTCCGGATAGGCCATGCTTTCGAAATAGGTACAGCCGGTTTCCGCCACGAGGCCGACGATGGCCGATGTCTTGGGATCGAGCAGTCCTGCGTCCATGAGGTGCCGGTTCACCGCCGTATCGAAATAGGCATAATAAACGACATTGTTCACATGGCCGAACACGTCGTTGTCGTGCCAGCGCGTGTCCATTGGAATGAAATGCCGGAAGGCGGAGCGGGGGAGGGGTACGGGGCGGTCAGTCACCACGCGGCCCGGTAGATTGCCAGCGCATCGGATTCGGTGAGCGCTCGCGGGTTGTTTGCCAGCAGGCGCGTCTGCTTCATGGCATCGGCTGCGAGCATCGCCAGCGCGTTTTCACCGATGGTCATGTCGCGCAGGCGTGTCGGCAGGTTGAGTTCGACGGACAAGCGGGCCAGTCTCTCCACGAAGGCTTCGGCACGTTGTGCGACGGGCATCGTCGCGAGTTCCGGAAAGGCATCGCCCGCGATCTCCGCATAGGCCGCAGCCGCCACAGGGAGATTGAACGCCAGCACATGCGGCAGCACCAGCGCATTCGAGAGGCCGTGCGGGATGTGATAATGCCCGCCCAGCGGATAGGCCAGCGCATGCACAGCCGCCACGGGTGAATTGGCGAAAGCCTGTCCCGCGAGCAGCGAGCCCAGCAGCATCGCGGCCCGCGCCTCGCGGTTTTGTCCGTTGTGGACAGCCTCGTGGATATTGGCGCCCAGCAGCCGGAGCGCTTCCCGCGCCAGCGCCCGCGACACGGGGTTGTTGCTGGGGTTGGCCGAGGCATAGGCTTCGATGGCGTGCACCATGGCATCCACGCCCGTTGCCGCCGTGATCGCAGGGGGCAGGCTGAGTGTCAGGTCGGGGTCGAGCAGCGCCACATCCGGCAACAGGACAGGCGAGAGAACGCCCTTCTTCTCGGCTTCGCCGGTGGTCACGATTGACCCGAGAGTCACCTCTGATCCCGTGCCTGCCGTGGTGGGAACCAGCATCAGGGGCAGGCGCTGGCCCTTCACATTGCCCATGCCGTAGATGTCGGCCAGCGCCTCGCCCGAACGCGCCAAAAGGGCGGCCAGCTTGGCCACATCCATGGGCGATCCGCCGCCGATGGAAAGAACGCCCGTCGCGCCGTGGTCACGGGCGGCCTGGGCAGCGGCGAGCACGATTGCTTCGGGCGGATCGGCCACAACCTCGTCGTAGATATGGAGAATGCATCCCGCAGCCCTGAGGCTTGCCAGCGCTGGGTCGAGCAATCCTGAGCGTAACAGCCCGCTGTCGGTCACCAGCAGGACGCGCTCGCCCAGCACCGGCCGGGCAATGGAGCCGATCTCCGCCGCCTTGCCGGAGCCGGAGATGATGGTGCGCGTGGTGTTGAAAGTGAACGGTGTCATGCGCCGGTTGTGGCAAGCGCGGGGGCGAATGACAAGTCCGCGCCTTTGGGCGGGTTCGGATTTGTCGATGCCGTTGTGGTTCTGTATGGCATCAGCGTCATGACCAGCGCTCACCCCCGTTCCGTCACCCTCTCGCCATCGAAGCGCCCGCTGAAGGGGCGTCTTGTCCTGCCCGGATCGAAGTCGATCACCAACCGTGCCCTGCTGCTGGCCGCGCTTGCCAAGGGGAAAAGCCATCTCACCGGTGCGTTGAAAAGCGACGATACAGCGCGGATGGCCGAAGCGCTGATCGCCATGGGCGTGGGTGTGGAGGAGCCGGATGCCACGACCTTCGTGGTCGAGAGCAAGGGTGTGCTTGTGCAGCCATCCAAGCCGCTTTTCCTCGGCAATGCCGGCACGGCCACGCGGTTTTTGACGGCTGCGGTCGCGCTGGTCGATGGCGATGTCGTGGTGGATGGCGATGCCAACATGCGCAAGCGTCCGATCAAGCCCCTGGTGGCAGCGTTGGCGCAACTCGGCGTGGTGTCCGAGACGCCGACGGGCTGTCCACCTGTCACGGTGCATGGCAAAGGCCATGTCCGGGGCGGGCGGGTCAGCGTCGATGCCGGGTTGTCCAGCCAGTATGTCTCGGCGCTGCTGATGATGGCGGCGCGGGGTGATGCCGCCATCGAGGTTGCCTTGACGGGCGATCACATCGGGGCGCGGGGCTATGTCGATCTCACCACGGCGGCCATGCGGCATTTCGGGGCCAGCATCGACGAGCCGTCTGCAGGCGTGTGGCGCGTTGGGGCGACAGGGTATCGTGCGGTCGATCTGGCGATCGAGCCCGATGCCTCGGCGGCGACCTATCTGTGGGCTGCGGAAGCGATCACCGGCGGCCGCATTGATCTCGGGCATCCGGCGGATGGCTTTACCCAGCCTGACGCCGCCGCCCATGCCATGATCGCGGCCTGGCCGGACATGCCCGCCGTGATCGAGGGATCGCAGATGCAGGACGCGATTCCGACGCTGGCCGTGATCGCAGCGTTCAACGAGACCTCCGTGCGCTTCACCGGCATCGCGAACCTGCGGGTCAAGGAGTGCGACCGCATCCGGGCGCTGTCATCGGGCCTCAACCGGCTCAAACCGGGTCTGGCGGTGGAGGAGGGCGATGATCTGATCGTGGTGGGTGATCCGGCACTGATCGGCCAGAGTCGCCCCTGCACCATCGAGACGTTTGACGATCACCGCATTGCCATGAGTTTCGCGCTGGCGGGCTTGCTGGTGCGCGATATCGCGATCCTCGATCCGGCTTGCGTGGCCAAGACCTACCCGGCGTTTTGGGACCATCTGGCGGCACTGGGGGTTGAGCGGGTGTTTGAGGGTGTCATTCCCGGCCGGAGCGAAGCGTAGGGGAAGGGAATCCAGCCCCCCACACATGGCGGCTCTTCAAAGCGGCATTTCTGGTTTCCCTTCCCCTCCGCTACGCTCCGGCCGGGAATGACATGTGGCAGAGCATCACTCCGCCTTGCGCTCCACCACGCCCAGCGCATCCGCCAATCGCTGTTTGGCGCTGCCCGGTTTCAGCGGTTTCTGCTGGCTTTCATGCGGTGCCCAGGCAGTGAGCCAGAGGATCTCGAAGGTGGCGCGTATCCTGCCATCCGGGTCTGCAAAGCGGCGTTGATAGATGTCGGCTGCTTTCAGGAACAAGGCGCGTGGTGTGAAGTGGCGGCTGCGCTCGTTGAGGATGTTCGTCGCCCCCATGGCCCGCAGGTCGGCCATCAGGCTGAACATGCTGCCATAGCGCACGGTCACGCTTTCGCTGTCGGCGACAGGCAAGGCAAAGCCTGCGCGTTGCAGCAGGCCGCCCATGTCGCGCACATCGGCGAAGGGGAAGACGCGCGGGGAAACGCCGCCGGTGATCTCGCTTTCGGCTTGCGCCAGCGATTGGCGGAGTTCCGTCAGCGTTGCGCCGCCCGCGAGACAGCCGACGAACAGGCCGTCGGGCCGAAGCGCACGGCGAATCTGGACCAGCGCACCGGGCAAGTCATTGGCGTGCTGGAGCACGAGGCCCGAGGTGATCAGGTCATAGGCTTCGACCTGGAGATTAAGAGTCTCCGGGTCCAATGGTTGAGCCAACGTCCGGAGCATGTCAGAATCTGGTCTGAGAATCCTCAGCGCTTCTGCAAATGCATCATGCGGTGTGCCGACATCAGCGATCAGCGGAAAGGGCCGCAGCACGGGCGACAGCCGATCCGCCAGATCATCCGCGGCGCGCCGAAACAGGAAATCCGCGCCGTCCGCCAGCCGCATGCGCCGCGTCGCGCGGGCCTGCATCACGGCGTGATCAAAAAGGCGGGGAGCGGTCATCGGCGCTTTCTATGGGACTC
>JANNFV010000374.1:0-9128 GCA_031380285.1 Hyphomicrobiales bacterium
CGTCGCCGCCATGTTCATGGTCAGCAGCAGCGATGTGAGCGGTGATGTTCCAGGGTTGCAATCCGTTGCCACTGCCATCGCAACGCCGTGCTTGCGGAAGAGATCGATGGGTGGTTGTCGCGTTTCACGGATGAAATAATAGGCCCCGGGCAGGATCACCGCCACGGTTCCTGCTTCGCCCATGGCGGCGGCACCAGACGCATCCGTGTGTTCGAGATGATCGGCAGACAAGGCTCCGAAACGCGCTGCAAGCGCTGCACCGCCCAGATTGGACAACTGGTCCGCATGGAGCTTCACCTGCAATCCCAGTGCTTTTGCGGCAGCAAACACCCGCTCGGTTTGCGCAGGCGAGAAGGCAATGCCTTCGCAGAACGCATCCACCGCATCGACCAGACCTTCGGCGGCCAGTGCCGGGAGCATCGTATCGGCCACCGCAGCGATGAACGCATCCTTGTCGCCGCCAGCCTCCGGCGGCATTGCATGGGCACCCAGGAAGGTGCTGCGGACGGTGACGGAGCGGGCATCGGCCAGCCGTCGCACGGCTTGCAGCGACTTGCGCTCGTTCTGCAGGTCGAGGCCATAACCCGACTTGATTTCGACTGTGGTGACGCCCTCCGCGATCAGCGCATCCAACCTCGGCAGGCTCTGCGCAACGAGATCGTCGAGGCTTGCCGCCCGCAGCGCCTTGACCGAGGAAACGATGCCACCACCCGCCAGTGCGATCTCCTCGTAGCTGGCGCCTTGCAGGCGCAACTCGAACTCGCGGGCGCGGTTGCCCGCATGCACGAGATGCGTGTGGCAATCGATGAGGCCGGGCGTGATCCAGCGTCCTTCGCAATCCGTGATCTCGGGGGACGACCGCAATTCCTGCGGCAGATCCGCTTCAGGGCCTGCAAACACGAGGCGCGAACCTCTTGCGGCCACGGCACCCCGCTCGATGATGCCAAGGCCCGGCTGTCCCTTGGCCAGCGTCGCCAGCCGCGCGTTGCGCCACACGCGAAGCGTCGATGTCGCTTGCGCCGTCATCCGCGTCGGTTCCCGACTGCTCTTGTGTTCATCGTCATGTATGAGCGAAATGACGGGACCACGGCGGAATCGTCAAGCGCCAATCCGGGGATGATCATGACTGTGCTGCACGCCGCGCAAGCCCTGACCAGCGATGGCTGGAAGGAGAATGTGCAAATCACGATCACGAAGGGGCGTATCAGTGCCTTGACCAGCGATGTGCCGCCCAGCGCGCATGACGAGCGCCATGGCATCATCCTGCCCGGCATGCCCAACCTGCACAGCCATGCCTTCCAGCGCGGCATGGCCGGTCTGGCGGAAACGCGCGGCCACAGCGCCGACAGCTTCTGGACCTGGCGCGAGGTGATGTATCGCTTTGCTCTGGCGATGAGTCCTGAGCAGATGGAAGCCATCGCCGCGCAAGCCTATGTCGAGATGCTGGAAGCGGGCTTCACCCGCGTTGGCGAGTTTCATTACCTGCATCACCAGCAGGATGGCTCGCCACATGACGATATCGCGGAAATGGCTGGTCGCATCGCTGCTGCTACGGTTGAAACCGGCATAAGCCTCACCCTTCTGCCCGTGTTCTACGCCCATTCCAGCTTTGGCGGCGCGGCACCCAACGAGCGCCAGCGCCGTTTCATCAACACCCGCGACAGCTTCGCCCGGCTGATGGAGGGTGCGGGCAAGCTTGTATCCCGTCTTGATGGCGCTGTTCTGGGTGTTGCGCCCCATAGCCTGCGTGCTGTGACGCCCGAGGAGCTGAACTGGCTACAGACCATCGCACCTGATGTCCCGATCCACATTCATGTCGCGGAACAGATGCAGGAGGTCGAGGATTGTCTTGACTGGAGCGGCCAGCGCCCCGTGCAATGGCTGCTCGATCACGCCGCTGTCGGCCCACATTGGTGCCTGGTTCACGCCACGCATCTGGATGACGCCGAGGTCGCGGGAATCGCCCGCAGCGGGGCTGTCGTTGGTCTATGTCCCATCACCGAGGCCAATCTGGGCGACGGCATCTTTCGAGGCAGGGAGTTTCTCGCGGAGGAGGGCGCGTTCGGCGTTGGCACGGATTCGAATGTGCTGATCGGCGTGGGGGATGAACTGCGCCAGTTCGAATATTCGCAGCGCCTGCGGGATCAATCGCGCAACGTCATCGCGCCTGCCGGTGGCTCGACGGGGAGGGCGCTGTTTGAGCGGGCGCTGGCGGGTGGGGGGCAGGCGCTGGGTTCAGGAGCGCCCGGCCTTGCGATTGGCGCGCCTGCCGACCTTGTGGCGCTGGACCCAGATCATCCTGCACTTGTCTCGAAGCATGCGGATCAGGTGCTGGATGCGTGGATTTTTGCCGCCCAGCGTGCAGTGGATTGCGTCTGGGTCAGGGGACAAAAGCGGGTCAATGGCGGGCGGCATCGCGATCGTGAGCGGGTTGCAGGCCGTTTTCGGCGGGCCATGGCGCAGCTTGCAGAGATGTAACGATACGTCTCAAACGATAACGACACCGTCATTGCGAGCGAAGCGAAGCAATCCAGTCAAGATTTCAGGCTAAAATGAAAGAGTTTCAGCCAGTCGAAGCGTTGCTTCTGGATTGCTTCGCTGCGCTCGCAAAGACGGGGTGAGTTCGTCTGCCCCGTGCCAATCCTCAACCCATCTCATCCTGAGGAGCCGCGTTTGCGGCGTCTCGAAGGACGCACGGCGTTGATGCAGGCAGAGTATTGCCCAACCGCCCTGCGTTCTTCGAGACGCCCTTCGGGCTCCTCAGAATGAGGACTGTCGAGGACTGCATGACGCTGCGAATCTTGTGCAATCCACAACATTCCTCATCTTGAGCCTGTCGAAGGACGAGGTCGCCGGACCGTGCCAGCCAAAACCCTCGACCCAGTGAGCTTGACGAATTGCAACAATCTCTGGGTGAGGATTTTGGCCAGAGACCACCTATAAATTGTTTATGCGATTGCTCTCCCGATTACAGGGAGGGTGTCGCCAAAGGCGACGGGTGGGGCATGCTCCGATTGCCACCTCCCCGCATGCGGTGGAGGATCAAAGATCACCGCACCAGTTCGTCCCGGTTCGCCCACTTCATCCGGCGATAGTCGAACCCGCCTGCAAAGGTCGGCTTCACCACGTCGAAGAAGGGAGAAACATCGAAATCCCTTGGCGTGTAGAGCGAGTGATGGCGAATGTGGTGGATTTCCTCCAGCAACTGGTCGGCGCTTTCCTCTTCGCCCTGCTTCCGGATCACCTCGACGCGCGGCAGGATCGGATATTGCACGGCATGGAAGGCCTGCGCGATCAGGGTGGAGCAGATGAACCGGGTGGGTTCGCCCGATCCAAGCGCGATCATGCGGCGGCGAAAGCGCATCGGCACGGGCGGCTGTGGCAGGAGATAGCGGCACAGATCGAGCACGTTCTTGACGTCATAATCTTCGCCGATGCGGCTGATGGCGAAATCGAGAATGGTGCGGAGATCGCCCTCCTCCATGGTGGCAGGACGACAAATGCGCGTGTGAAAGCCCTGATGGCGTGACAAGGGCGACGAGATCACGCCGAAGCCGAGTTCCGCCTCGACCAGCACATGCGGCTCGCCGTCATCCTCGCAGCAGCCGGGAATGGGGCCGACGCACAAAGCCGCGTGCGACCAGGTGGACTGCGTCAGATACTTGATTGCCGAGGACACGCGGCTGTTGCCCTCCACCAGCAGCACGTCGCCGGGCTGGATGGAAACGCGCAACTGCTCGGGTCCATTGGTGGTGACCGGTTCAAACTTCGAAATCGGCTTCGACAGGAAGCTGACGAGTTGGCGCCCCAGATGCTCTCGCAAACGATTCAGCATTCCCCCTCCGGTTGCTGACAGTTCTTATTGTCCCGTGATCAGACGCGGATTGCTGGCGTCGGTCAATGCAAGCCGCCGTGAACGATAGGGGGGCAGCATCCACCGCCGGGCACCGTGGATATAATCATATGGCAATGTGTTTGGTGTATATTAAACATTTGATTTTGTGAATTAAGTTCGTTACCGCGCTTTGTGCAGTGCAGCAACACAGGGAAATTTCATGAACGGCTTCGATATTCTCCTCACCAACTTCATGAGCCCGATCGTGCTCGCCTTCATCCTGGGCGTCATTGCCGGTTTGATCCGAAGCGAATTGGAACTGCCCGAACCGGTGCTGAAACTGATTTCGATCTATCTGCTGTTTTCCATCGGCCTGACCGGCGGACGGGAACTGGCCAAGGCCAATCTTGGCGATATCACCGGCTTGCTGGGCGTGACGGTGCTTCTCACCTTGGCGATCCCGGTCATCACTTACGCCATTGCGCGGCGCATCGGCGGGTTCGACATCTCGAATGCCGCTGCCGTGGCCGCGCATTACGGCTCCGTGTCCTCCGTGACCTTCTTTGCCGCGGTCGCCTTCGCGCGGGCCATGAACACGCCGAGCGAGGGATATCTCACCGCCGTGGTCGCCCTGATGGAGTGGGGCGTCATCATCTCGCTGTTGCTGGCACGTTGGTCACGCGGCCGGGAAAACGGCGGAGCGAAGCTGGGCGATCTCATGGCCGACACGCTCAGGGGCCGGGGCATCCTTCTGCTCACCGGCGGCATGATCATCGGCGCGGTTGCGACAGACGGGCAATGGAACCAGATATCGCCCTTCTATGAAGGTCTGTTTCGCGGCTTTCTCATGCTGTTCCTGCTGGAGATGGGCATGACGGCGGCGCGTCAGATAAAGGGTTTTGCGGCGGTCGGGCGGTTCATGACCACCTTCGCCATTCTGTCACCCGTAGTATGGGGATTGGTTGGCGTCACATTGGGTTGGCTGGCAGGTCTGAGCCTCGGCGGGGCCTTCGTGCTGGGGGCAATCTGCGCCAGCTCATCCTACATCGACGCTCCGGCGGCCTGCCGCGCCGCCCTGCCCGATGCCAATCCCGGCATCTATCTCACGGCCTCACTGGGCGTGACATTTCCGTTCAACCTCCTGGTCGGGTTGCCGCTTTACTATCACTACGCGGGTTGGCTTTACCGATAGCCAATCAGGCGTGGGGGCAGGCCAAGGCCCTCACGCCGTCTTCTTCAGATCCACCACGTTGTGCAGCTTGGTTTCCGCCGTCTTGAGGAACTTGCCGATGTTGCGGGCGGCCTGGCGAATGCGTTGCTCGTTCTCGACGAGCGCAAGACGCACGTAATCATCGCCATGTTCACCAAAGCCGATGCCGGGCGCGACGGCGACTTCGGCGTTTTCCACCAGCAGTTTCGAGAACTCAAGGCTGCCGAGATGGCGGAACGGCTCGGGGATTTTCACCCAGGCGAACATCGAGGCTGATGGCGGCGGGATATCCCAGCCAGCCTTGCCGAAGCTTTCCACCATGGCGTCACGGCGCGTGCGATAGACCGCCCGCATCTCGTGGATGCAATCCTCGGGGCCGTTGAGGGCAGCGGCAGCGGCGACCTGGATCGGCGTATAGGCGCCGTAATCGAGATAGCTCTTCACGCGGGTCAGCGCCGCCAGCAATTGTTCGTTGCCAACCGCAAAACCCATGCGCCAGCCCGCCATCGAAAATGTCTTCGACATCGAGGTGAACTCGACCGCCACATCCATGGCGCCATTGACCTGCAGCAGCGACGGCGGCGGGCTGTTGTCATCGAAATAGACCTCGGCATAGGCCAGATCGGACAGCAGGATGATCTCGTGCTTCTTCGCGAAAGCCACAAGATCCTTGTAGAAATCGAGTTCAGCCACCATCGCCGTCGGGTTGGATGGATAGCAGACGACCAGCGCAATGGGCTTGGGCACGGAATGCATGATCGCGCGCTCCGCCGCCGGGAAGAAATCAGGTGTCGGCTCGGCAGGCACGGAACGGATCACCCCGCCTGCCATCAGGAAGCCGAAAGCATGGATCGGATAGGACGGGTTGGGCACCAGCACCACATCGCCCGGCCCGGTGATGGCCTGCGCCATGTTGGCGAAGCCCTCCTTCGACCCCAGCGTGGCAACGACCTGCGTATCCGGGTTCAGCTTCACGCCGAAACGGCGGGCATAATAATTGGCCTGGGCGCGGCGCAGGCCGGGAATGCCCTTGGACGAGGAGTAGCGATCCGTGCGGGGCTTGCCCACGGTTTCGATCATCTTCTCCAGCACGTGCTTGGGGGCAGGCATATCAGGGTTGCCCATGCCCAGATCGATGATATCCGCGCCATTGGCCCGCGCCTTCGCCTTGATCTTGTTGACCTGCTCGAAGACGTAGGGCGGGAGACGGCGGATGCGGTGGAACTGGTTCATGGCTGCTGCTCTGGTCGATCAGTCGTTGGCTTGCCGCGAATTCTCGCGGATCTGGCGAAGGCGGTTGGGATTGACGGGATAGCTCTCGGGTTGGCCCGCTTTCGGTCGCTCGGGCAAACCGGCACGCTGGGCGCGCGGCGGCGCTGTAACCGAAGGCAGCGGCTGGCCATACGCACCGGCGGGCAACTGGCGGCGGGCGAAAACCTCGCTCTGGTCACGCTGGCGATCCAGTTCGCCCTCAAGTCCCTGCACGGCGGCAGCATTGCGCACCACGACAGGGCGCTCGATGCCGCCACGTCCCACCGGAACATAACTGAGATCGGTCGTGCCGCGCCGCGCGATGACGAAATCCTTCGGCTCGCCTGCGGTGGTGGCCCAGCCAACGGTGGATGCAGCCCCGCGCAGCGGGTGATTCGGCTCGCTTGCACCGCTGCAGGCAGCCATGGCGAGCATGGAACCGGCAGCACAAAGGCGCCGGGTCAACGCTGCAAACCGCCCTGAATTCAGGGCAGAGCCACGGGATTGATTTGCTGATGGTGTGTGCATCGGGTTAAAGGAGCCAAGGCGTGTCATTGATTGGTCGCTCAACAAGGTAACAGAACCTTTAATACGGCAATCGTGTGAGCGATAGGCCGGACGGGAGAGGAAGCCGTTGCGCAACAAGGTCGAAAGCGGAACAGCCACGCCTGCGGCACAGACGCCACAGCCGCCGAAAGGTCAAGCCGCCGCGCCCAAGATTGCGGGGCAGGAGGAAACGCGCTCGCAGAATGACGCCCCCCAGGGTTTCGACGTCGAGAAGCTGGCCGTCAACACGGCACGCCTGATCGAAGAGGCCGGCAAGGTCGCCGCCGCCTATATCCGCCCCCGCGAATCCGGCGAAAAGGCGCTCGCCCCGTCCAACGAGGCCAATGACATGGTCAAGACGCTGGGCAAGCTCGCCGAGCACTGGATGTCTGATCCGACCCGGGCGCTGGAGGCGCAAAAGACGATCACCACCAACATGATGGCGCTGTGGTCGAACACCTTGCAGAAGATGAACGGCGAAAATCCGGAACCGGTCGCGGCCCCTGATGCGAAGGACAACCGCTTCAAGGACGGCGAATGGTCGGATAATCCATATTTCGACTTCCTGAAGCAGGCCTATCTGGTGACCACACGTTGGGCCGATGGACTTGTCGAAAAGGCCGATGGCCTCGATGCCGTCACCCGCAGCAAGGCTGGTTTCTACGTGAAGCAGGTGTCGGGCGCGCTTTCGCCGTCCAATTTCGTTCCGACCAACCCGGAACTGCTGCGCACCACCCTGCACGAGAGTGGCGACAATCTGGTGCGCGGCTTCCGCATGATGGCCGAGGATGTGGAAGCGGGCCATGGTGACCTGAAAATCCGCCAGACCGGCACCGACGGCTTCGCGGTGGGCGTCAACATGGCGACCACGCCGGGCAAGGTGGTGTTCCGCAACCATCTGATCGAATTGATCCAGTACAACCCGTCGACCGAGACGGTGCTGAAGACGCCGCTGGTGATCGTGCCGCCGTGGATCAACAAGTTCTACATTCTCGATCTCAATGCCGAGAAGAGCTTCATCAAATGGTGCGTCGAGCAAGGAGTCACGGTCTTCGTGGTGTCGTGGGTCAACCCGGATGAGCGTCACGCCAAGGCGGATTTCGAGACCTACATGCGCGACGGCATCCTGGCAGCGCTCGATGCCGCGAAGGAGATCACGGGTGAGCCGAAGGCCCACACCATAGGCTATTGCGTGGGCGGCACCATGCTCGCCGTCACGCTGGCCTGGCTGGCCGCCAAGGGCGAGGATCGCGTGGCGTCCACGACCTTCCTGACGACGCAGGTGGATTTCACCCATGCGGGCGACCTGAAGATCTTCGCGGATGAGGAGCAGATCGCCGCCGTGGAAGAAGCCATGCAGCGCCTCGGCTATCTGCCGGGTTCCCGCATGGCGTCGGCCTTCAACATGCTGCGGCCGCTCGATCTGATCTGGCCCTATGTCGTGAACACCTATCTCAAGGGCAAGGAACCGGCGGCGTTCGACCTTCTCTACTGGAATTCGGATTCGACGCGGATGCCGGAGGCCAACCACCGCTTCTACCTGCGCAACTGCTACCTCGAGAACCGCCTGAGCCAGGGCACGATGGAAGTGGCGGGCGAAACGCTGGACCTTAGCAAGGTGATGACGCCGATCTACAACCTCGCGGCCAAGGAAGACCACATCGCGCCGGCACGCTCGGTGTTCGTGGGGTCGAAATTCTTCGGTGGCCCCGTGCGCTACGTCATGGGCGGCTCCGGGCACATCGCAGGCGTCGTCAACCCGGCGGCCAAGGGCAAGTATCAGTACTGGACCGGCGGCCCGGTGACGGGTGAATTCGAGGATTGGGTGGCAACGGCCAAGGAGACGCCGGGATCATGGTGGCTCGACTGGATCATCTGGCTGCGCGAGCAGGCGCCGGGCGAAACCAAAGCGCGCGAACCGGGATCGAAGAAGCACAAGCCACTGGGTGATGCGCCGGGTGAGTATGTGAAGGTTCGGGCTTGAGGGAGCACAAGGTTTGCTGCCCAACAGTGGTGCCAATCCCCAACCTCCTCATCCTGAGCCTGTCGAAGGACGCACAACAGATGTGCAACTTCTGCCGCGACAAAAACATTGCATGACGGTTGTGCGTCCTTCGACAGGCTCAGGATGAGGTATGTTGTGGGATGCACAAGATTCGCAGCGTTAGGCAGTCCTCGACAGTCCTCATTCTGAGGAGCCCGAATGAAACATCCAAGCCTAGGACACGACGTTTCTCGACGGAAACTCGTCATGGCCGCGCTTGACGCGGCCATCCACGTTTATGG
>JANNFV010000387.1:0-9409 GCA_031380285.1 Hyphomicrobiales bacterium
GCGTCGACGAAGGCCGGCCAGTAGTCGGGGCCTTGATATCGACGACGGTTGCGGGCGAGCGCCATCAGTTGCGCTCCTTGTCGGTCAGTAGCCGCGTCAGCAGCTTCTTCACATCCTCGTGGCTTTCCGACTGGGACTCGACCCAGTCGCGAATCTGCTGCTGTTCCGTCCGCATATGCTCGACCAGTTGCTGGATGCCTTCCGCCAGGCTGGCCAGCGACTGGTTGGTGACGGCGGCACCCGACTGGCTTGAGATCAGACGATTGAGCCGCTCCACCGCCGACGAGAGATCGCCCGTATCGGCAGGCATTGCATCGGTGGCCGTGGTGGACAGCCAGTCCTCCAGCTCGTTGTAGAACCGCGTCTGTGCCTGACCGGCCTGCAGGTCGAGGAACCCCAGGATCAGCGAGCCGGCAAGGCCGAAAAGCGAGGAGGAGAACGAAATGCCCATGCCCGCCAGCGGGGCCTGCAAGCCGGTCTTCAACTCGTCGAACAGCAAGGTGGCATCCTTGCCAGTCTGCATGGCACCGATGACCTTGCCAACCGATCCGACCGTGTCCAGCAAACCCCAGAAGGTGCCCAGAAGGCCAAGGAAAACCAGGAGACCTGTCAGGTAGCGCGAGACTTCGCGCACTTCGTCCAGCCGCATGCCGACCGATTCCAGCACCGATCGGAGCGTGCTGGTGGAGATCATGCTGCGGCCCGCCTTGTCGCCAAGCAGGGTCGCGATGGGTGCCAGCAGCGACGGCGTGGCCTGCAATGCCAGATCGGGCCGTGCCCCGCGCAACTCGTTCACCCAGCGCACCTCGCGAAACAGGCGGATCACTTGCCAGAGCGCCAGCAGGATGCCCATGCCGAGACAGCCCAGGATCAATCCGTTCAGCCCGGGGTTTGCCATGAAGGCGGTCTGCAAATCCTTGGCCAGCACCAGCAGCAGGAAGCCTGCCAGCAGCAGGAACACGATCATCCGCAGCAGATACCGGCGCGGCGTCGTCAGTCGCAATGGGTCATGGCTGAGATCAATGTGGTCAGACATCAGGCGGAAGTCCCCTTTGCCCAGAGGTTAGGCGGTCCGCCCGGCAGGCGCAATTGCAACCCGCGCCATGGCGAAATCGTGACCAGGACCGGGCAAATGCTGCATCCGGTTCTGCGAGGCGGCCATATTGACCAGTGCTGCCAGCCATGCGCAGATTCGGCCATGATGACAGCACCTCCACCGATGATGAGCCAGTCCGCGCTCGCCCAGCGCATTCAGCGTGTGGCAGTGCAAACCGAAGACATGTTGACCTCCCTGCTGCAGGACGGGCCGGCAGGTGCTGAAATCATGCGTCCTCCTCTGTTGATGGAGGCCATGCGCTACACGGCATTGGGCGGCGGCAAGCGGTTTCGTCCCTTTCTTCTCGTGGAAACCGCACGCCTGTTTGGGGCACGAGGGCGCGGGCCGCTGCGTGCCGGTGCCGCCATCGAGATGATCCATTGCTACAGTCTGGTGCATGATGATTTGCCAGCCATGGACAATGATGACCTGCGCCGGGGCAAGCCAACCCTGCACAAGGTCCATGACGACGCCATGGGCGTGCTGGCCGGGGATGGTCTGCTGACGCTGGCTTTCGACGTGCTGGCGGATCGGCGCACCGCTGCCTCCGCGCAACAGCGCATCGAACTCGTGCGGTTGCTGGCCCAGGGCGCGGGTATTGGTGGCATGGTGGGCGGGCAACTGCTCGATCTGGCGGCTGAAGGGCGCTACCCCGCCGCCAAGACCGGGCTATCCCCCAGTGACAGCATCCTGCGCATCCAGTCCATGAAGACAGGCGCGTTGATCGTGGCGGCTTGCGCCATGGGGGCCGTGCTGGGCGGGGCAACGGCGCGGCAGGCAGCAGCAGTCCGCAGCTACGCGCGGTCGCTCGGCCTGGCGTTCCAGATCAAGGATGACCTCCTGGATGTCGAGGGCGATGCGGCAGCCGTCGGCAAGGCGACGGGCAAGGATTCCGCCGCGGGCAAGGGAACCTTCATCAGCCTGCGCGGCGTCGCAGGCGCGCGCGCCTATCTCGTTGAGGTGATGGATACTGCCGGGAGGGCATTGGAGCCTTTTGGCAAGCGTGCCGCAGCGCTGGCGGCACTGCTCGTGTATAACCGCGACAGAACCTCCTGATCGCGCCCATTCGCCGAACAGGTTTGTCACACCAGCATCTGGGTATCCCCATCGATGGCGATGGCCTGGCCCGTCACGGTCGAGGCCAGCGGCGATGCCAAGAACACGATGTATCGGGCAATTTCGGTGGGTGGCACGAACTTCTTCACCGAAACACCCATGAAGGCGAGTTTGGTTGTCTCGTCGAGGCTCATGCCGCGCGCCTGCGCCTTGGCACCCAGCACATTGTGGATGCGTTGCCCGTCCACCAGACCCGGCAGGATGGCGTTGCAGCGGATATTGTCTGGCCCCAGTTCGATGGCCAGCGACTTGGTGAAGCCGACCACGCCCCATTTGGCCGCTGCATAGGGCGAGCGCATGGCAAAGCCGAGTTTGCCCGCTGCGGATGCCAGGTTGATGATGCTGGCTTTGCCTGAGCGGCGCAAATGCGGGACGGCGAGGCGCGTGCAGTTGAACTGCCCCGTGATATCGACGGCAAGGCAGCGATCCCAATCCTCGGGCAGGATATCTTCCACCCGCCCCGTGGGTCCGGCGATGCCTGCGTTGTTGATGAGGCAATCCAGCCCGCCCAGGCGCTTTACCGCCGTGTCGAACAGGGCTGCGACCTGCGCACGATCCGAGACATCGCAGGGCGAAGCTGACAGCATGGGATCGGAGGTCCGGAGCGCTTCCAGCGCCTGCGGATCGACGTCGCAGACATGCACATCAGCTCCCTCCGCCACGAAGGCCCGGGCAATCTCCAGCCCGATGCCGCCAGCACCCGCCGTGACCAGGACGCGCAATCCCTTGATATCGAGGTCCATCTGGCACTCCCGCTCTTGATTTGTCGCTGCCTCTGGAGGACCGTGGAATGGTCTGCAGGCGTCGGCTGCGGGTTTGAATTGCTTCGGTTGAGTCAACGTACGACAATGTTGAACCGAATGGAAAGTTGCCATGGCCGTACCCGTTGCAAACAAGACCGTGGCCGTGGTGGGAGCGGGGCTGATCGGGCGCGCCTGGGCGGCGATCTTTGCCCGTGCAGGCTGGCAGGTCAGGCTCTTCGATCCGGCGGCGGATCAGGCCGAGCGCTGCCGGGAACTCTGCCGCGAGGCCCTCCAGCAACTGCACAGCCACGGACTGGTGGATGATCCAGCAGGTGCCTTGTCTCGCATCACCGTCACCCCGACGCTTGCCGAGGCGCTGGCAGGTGTCACCCTTGTGCAGGAGAACGGCCCCGAGCAGGTCGAGCTCAAGGTCGAGATCTATGCGGAACTTGATCGGCTGGCTCCCCCCGATGCCATCCTGGCAAGTTCAACCTCCGCCATCGTGGCTTCTCGTTTCACCGAGCACCTGAAGGGGCGTCATCGCTGCCTGGTGGCTCACCCCGTCAACCCGCCGCACCTCGTGCCCGTGGTCGAGATCTGCGGTGCGCCCTGGACCGCGCCTGCCGTTGTCGAGCAGGCGCGCGCCATCTATTCCAGCATCGGACAGGTGCCGATCACCGTGAACAGGGAGATCGAGGGCTTCATCCTCAACCGCTTGCAAGGCGCCTTGCTGACGGAGGCGATGAAGCTGGTGGGCGAGGGCTATGTCTCGCCGCAGGATCTCGACCATGTCGTGAAGAACGGCCTTGGCCTGCGCTGGTCGTTCCTGGGTCCCTTCGAGACTATCGAGTTGAATGCGCCTGGCGGCATTCCCGATTACATCGCGCGTTACTCCGGCTTCTACCAGCGTCTGGCGGCTGATCCCGCATCGCCATCGGCCTGGCAAGGCGAGAGCGCGGAGCGGGTCGCCCGGGATTGGGGGCGCAATCCTGATGCCGATGAAATCCGCGACCGTTCCCGCGACCGTGATGAACGGCTGGCGGCGCTCCAGGCCCACAAGAAAACCTTCAAGGACTGAAAGGAAAACGCCCAATGGCCCACAAAGTCATGATCACCTGTGCCGTCACAGGTGCCATCCACACGCCGTCGATGTCGCCCTATCTGCCGGTGACCGCGGCGGAGATCGCGGAGGCCGCCATTGGCGCGGCGGAGGCGGGTGCCGCGCTGGTGCATGTCCACGCCCGAAACCCGGTGACCGGGCAACCGGACCAGTCGCCTGAGGCCTTCGAGCCCTTCCTGAAGGTCATCAAGCAGCGGACCAAGGCGGTCATCAACATCACGACAGGCGGTGCGCCGACCATGGGCATCGAGGAGCGGTTGCGCCCTTGCACGCATTTCAAGCCCGAGGTCGCGTCCCTCAACATGGGATCGATGAATTTCGGGCTTTATCCCATGTTGAACCGCTTCACGGAGTTCAAGCATGATTGGGAACAGCCTTATCTCGCAGGTTCCGAGGACCGTATCTTCAGGAACACCTTCAAGGACATCGCGGGCATCCTCACGACCTGTGCCGAGAACGGCACCCGGTTCGAGATCGAGTGCTATGACATCGGGCATCTCTACACGCTGGCGCATTTCGTTGATCGCGGCCTGGTGAAGGCTCCGTTCTTCGTGCAGTCGGTCTTTGGTATTCTGGGCGGCATTGGCGCGCATCCCGAGGATGTTGCCCACATGAAACGCACGGCGGACCGCCTGTTCGGCAAGGACTATCACTGGTCCGTGCTGGGGGCCGGGCGTCACCAGTTGCCGATTGCGGCTCAGGCCGCAGCCATGGGCGGCAACGTGCGCGTCGGCCTCGAGGATTCGCTCTGGCTTGGTGCTGGAAAGATGGCGAAATCCAATGCCGAGCAGGTGCTGAAGGCCCGTCAGATCATCGAGGGCCTTGGCCTCGAGATTGCGACGCCCGATGAGGCCCGCGAGATGCTGGCACTCAAAGGCGCGGACCGCGTCAATTTTTGAACCAGCGGCGCTTCTTCGCGGGAGCTTCGCCATCCGGGCCCGGATCGTCCGGTACCACCATCGCGGGGGAGGGACTTGGCTCATTGACGACAGGAGCGAGAACCTCGGCTGTCACGTCGGCTGCTACGGGCTGTGCGGCAGGCGCAGCCTCCACAAGCAAGGGTGCAGCCTTGATCTCGTTGATCAGCAACGCGCCCGGTGCCTGCGGTGGTGTCGTCCAGACATAGCCACCGAGCTTGCCGCTGACCGGCGAGATCGGGGCCCAGGTCTCCGAGATGCGCCCTTCGGCCACCCAGGCCTTGTCGCGCTGGGCCCGTGATGCACGCGACAGCCATTCCCGAACAAGGCCCATGTTGCCGCCATCCGCTTCTTCCAGTTCCGCCATCAGCATGCAGGCCCGCACGGTGGGATGTTCGAGAACCAGTGTCTCAAGTGTTTCTCGTGCCACCTTGTATTCCCGCGCATCCAGCGCGGCCCGGGCCACCACGAGGCGGGATTCGCCATCGCGGGGTGCCAGTTTCAACAGGTTTTTGGCGCGTTTCAGACGGTCCTGGGCAGAATCTCCCAGGCGGACGTCGAGATAGGCCTCCGCGATCTCGGGGTGGGGCAGGGCCGTCCAGGCCGTTTCAAGCAGCTTGGAGGCGCGGGAATAATCCCCCTTCTCGCTTGTCTTGCGGCCCAGGAATGCGGCGGCAGGTGCCAGCGAAGGGTCGAGCTTGACCGCCTCCTGCGCGCTGCGGAAAGCTGCGTCCGGCTCGCCGCTGCTGCGGTCGAGCGCGTCTGCCGTCAGCAGGAGGGCGCGTTGCTTGCGGGCGGTGTCCTTGTCGATCAGCCTGCGGCTCGCCGCCTGTTCGACCAATGCCATGGCCCCCAGCCAGTTCCGGTCACGGCACAGATGGGCCAGTGCAGCATCGCTGGCCCAATCCGCGGAAGGTGCCAGCTTGTAGGCCTCGTCGGCATAGAACCGCGCGGCCCGGTCATCATTCTTGCGCTGCGCCTCGATATAGAGCCCGCGCAACCCGACGACGCGGGTATCGCGGTGCTCGAGCATGGCGTTGAAGGCCGTTTCGGCTTTGTCGCCCTGGCCGGAGAGCTGGGCGGATTGCGCATTGAGCAACAAGGCCAGCGGCTCCTGTCCCAGCAGCTTCTGCGCCTCTCCCGCATGCCTGGCCGCACCGCGGGCATCGCCCGAACTGACGGCGACCATGCCTTGCGCCACGGCATTATAGCCCTTCTGGCGGCGTCGGCTGCGGTTCGCCATCGCCATCAGGCTGGGCAGGCGGAAGAACAGGCGGAGCAGGCTCCAGATCATGGCGAGCGCAATGCTCGTCACGAGCATCGTGATGATGGCGGGCAGGATATCGAGCCGGTATTCGTGGTCGAGCCAGTTGATGGTGACCGTGCCGGGCCGGTCGGCAATCCAGCTCAGGCCGAGCGCGGCGGCCAACAGCAGGGCGAGAAAGGCAATAACGCGGACCATGAACTACTTCCTCAAACCGGCAGTGACAGCGTCCTGCAATGCGACAAGCGCCTTGGCCGCCTTGTCGCGCTCAGCCAATTGGGCTCCCCAGGCGGTCGATGCGGCCCGCGCCGGTTCCGGCAGCTTGCCCCAGGCCGCCAGTGCTGAGGGGATGTCGCCACGCTTCAGCGCCGCCTCAATCACGGAAACCAGGGCAGGCGGTGTGTCGCCAGCGCTCTCGCTGGTGGGTCTTATGCTGACGAAACGCTGCAAAAGCCCTGTTACACCGCCCTGATCAGCGGAGCCTGTCAGTTTCGCGGCGAGGGGCGCAAAGCCGGTTGCGAGCACCTGCGCGGTCGGTGCGCCTTTTTCCGCCAGGGACTTCAGGGGCAGGAGTTGTTCGGGCTTTGCGCCCAGCAATTCTGCCGCTGCCATTTCGTTGGTGAACGGCGCACCGCGATGGAACGCTTGCGCCAGCGCCTGCGTGGCGGAAAACAGCGGAGCAGCACTGCCTGCCTCGATGCGGCGGCTGGTTTGGTCCATCTTCTGGTCCAGCGCAGCCAGGCGCGGGTCGGCAACCTTGGCCGCCGCATCGGCCTTGGCATCCAGCGCCTTCAACTGCGCTTCGAGCGAGGAGATCCGCTGCTGCACTGGCGTCAGATCGATGGGCGGCGGCAGAGGTTGTGCGGGAGTGCTGGCCGCTTGCACGGGGCGTGCGGCCATCGCCTTCACCTCACCCTCCAGCCCGGCAAGCTTCTGTGTAAGCGGTTGTGCGGCGTCGGCAACGCGCTTGGCAACATCCGCGTCCAGGCGGGTCAGTGATTGCTTCAGTGCGTCCAGTTCAGTCTTGTTGGCAAGTGCTGGAGCCTGCTTTGCGAAATCCTGCTGCGCCCGCTCGATCTCGGCCAGGCGTGTCGCGTCCGGGATCGGACCATCGCCAATGAATCGCGGGGCCAGCGCACCGCCCACCCCGCCAAACAAGGCACCGACGAGGGCCGCCGCAGCCAGTGGCAGCGCCATGCCCGGCTTTGGGGATGCAGGAGGAGGAACGAACAGGGGTTCCGGCGGCGCTTCGGGCTGTGGTTCTTGTTCCGCAGGCGCGAGGGAAGGCTGCGCGGCAGGCTCCGGGGTTGGCGTCGCTGCCGTGGTCTGTTCATTCGCGACCGTTGTTTGCGGCGCGATTTCCACCGTAGATAAGGGCTCCTGCGGTGCTTCCACCACGGGAATTTCCTCTGCCTTCAGCTCGATCACAGGGGCGCGACGCCGTTGCCGGGCCGATTTCGGTTCATTCGCAGGCGTGGCGCGCTCGGGCATCATCCATCTCCAATCTGGAGTTTGAAGGCAAATCCCGTCCGACCACAAGATCAAACACATGACAACCGTGTTTCGGCGGGAACGAGGGGTCAGACGAGCTGCAGGGCGTCGATCATGGCCGCAAGATCGGGGCGTGCGGCGACAAGACTGCGGCGGTAGCCGGGCAGGACGGCAGAGGCCGATATGACGATATGGGCAAGGGCGGCTGCTTCTTCCGCAAGCCCTTGTTGTTCCGCAAGCCCTGCAAAGACGGAGGCGGAGCGAGGAGAAAAGTGAAGCACAGCATCAATTCCAGCAGCTTTCAGGGCCTTGGCGGCGGTTTCCGGCAGATGGTCCAGCGCTGCACTCTCGTAGGTTTCGACGGGTGAGACCTGAAAAGCAGGACCCAGCCCCCGCAGGGCAGCATCCCGCCGCTCGACACCGACAAGATAGGCGAAGCGGCCTCCGCCTGGCATCGAGTCCCTGATCAGGGCAGCAAGTCCATGGCTGTCACTTCGCGCGGAATGGATCGTCCGAAAACCCTTCCGCGCAGCCTCTTCCGCCGTGGCATCGCCGACCGCAAAGACCGGGACAGCCAGGTGCTCCGCAACCACCCCAGCATGGCGCAAGGCATTGGCGCTGGTCACGATAAAGGCATCGACAGGGTGTGGCACAAGATGCGCCAGCGGCCTGATCTCGAACAGCGGGGCCATGAGTGGTTCATGCCCGGCAGCCCGCAGCGCATCTGCCGTTCGCTGGCTGTCCTCGACCGGTCGTGTCACCAGGACACGCATCAGACGTGGAAGATATCCGGCGGCAATTGCGCCTTGATCCGATGGCCCAACGCCTGGCCGACGGCAACGGCATCGGCTCCACTTTCGCTGCCTTCGAAAGAGCGCGTGCCATCTGGCGACAGCACCAGCCCCTTGAGCGTCACACGGCCATGTGCACCCGTGGCAAAGCCTGCGATGGGCGTCTTGCAGGACCCATCCAGAACGGTCAGGAACGCGCGTTCCGCCGCCACGCAGGTCGTGGTGTGGGCGTGTGTTATAGCGCGTGCCGCAGCCAGTGATCTGGCGTCGCCCTCGCGCACCACGAGGCCGATGGCGCCTTGCGCGACGGCTGGCAGGAAATCATCGGCTTCCATCACCGATGCCGCTTCATGCGCAAGGCCAAGCCGATTGAGGCCAGCCAGCGCCAGGATGGTCGCATCGACCTCACCGGATTTCAGCTTCGCCAACCGTGTCTGCACGTTGCCGCGCAGCAGCTCCACCTTGAGGTCAGGCCGCAAGCGCCGCACCATGGCCTGCCGCCGAAGCGACGCCGTGCCGACGATGGCACCGGCTGGCAGGTCCATGAAGGTTCTGGCCTTCAGGCAGATGAAGGCATCCCGCGGGTCTTCGCGCTCCAGAAACCCTGCCTCGATCAACCCGGCGGGCAGTTTCGTCGGCAAATCCTTGCCGGAATGCACCGAGATATCGACCAGGCCCGCAAGCTGCGCCTCATCGATCTCCTTGGTGAACAGCCCCTTGCCACCGGCTTCCGCCAGGGCGCGATCAAGAATCTGGTCGCCAATGACCTTGATGACATCGATGCGGAAGCGGTCCTTCGGTTCCCCCAAGGCTTCCGACAGCCGCTTCTGCGTCTCGTAAGCCTGCGCCATGGCGAGCGGGCTGCCACGGG
>JANNFV010000454.1:0-7375 GCA_031380285.1 Hyphomicrobiales bacterium
GCCCAGCAGCCTGCCGCCGCCGGTTCGGCAGTGGTGAACCTGAAGGCTGATCCGAACCAGCCGAGCTGGACAAAGGTTTGCGGCCGCGACCCGGCGACCCAGCGCGAGACCTGCTACACCACGCGCGATTTCGTGGCCGAGAACGATACGCCGGTGCTGGCCATCGCCGTTTACGAGACCAAGGGCGAGGGCAACAAGGTGGATCGCCAGGTGCGCTACCTGCTGCCGCTGACCTTCCTGTTGCAGCCAGGCGTGCGCAGTTCCATCGACGGTGGGCAGCCGGTCGCAGGCCGCTACACGATCTGCGTCCAGAACGGCTGCTTCGCCGAGTTTGCCGCAACGGATCAGGTCTATGCCCGCATGAAGACGGGCCAGAACCTCACGCTGCAGGTGCAGAACCAAGCGGCGCGCGAGGTCAGCTTCGTGATTCCCCTGGCCGGCTTCGCCAAGGGTGCCGATGGCCCGCCGATCGATCCCGCCGTGCTGGAAGAGCAGCAGCGCAAGCTGCAGGAAGAACTGCAGAAGCGCTCCGACCAGATGCGCCAGCAGTTGCAGGGCGGCGCGGCGCCTGCCCCCGGTGGTGCTCCTCCTGCAGCAGCACCAGCGCCTGCTCCCGGTGCACCGGCAGCGCCCAAGCCATAAAGCTCTGACGACCAGTCTATACGTCATAGACGGGTCGAGCCCGTCCATGACGTTATATTGCTAAAGGGCAGCCCCTCAAGGAACGAGAACCGTCGATCCCGTGGTCTGGCGGCTTTCGAGCGCCCGATGCGCGTCAGCCGCCTTCGCCAGCGGGAAGGTAGCGTTGACCGGTATCTTGACAGCGCCGCTGCTCACCGCGCGGAACAGGTTGCGCGCCATGGCCCGCAGCGTGGCTGGCTCTGCGATATGGGCGAACAGGGTGGGGCGGGTCAGGTAGAGCGAGCCCTTGCCCGAAAGGATGCCGATGTTGACGGCTTCAACCGGCCCTGAGGCGTTGCCGAAGCTGACCAGCATGCCAAACTTGCGCAGGCTGTCGAGCGACGCCATGAACGTGTCCTTGCCCACGCCGTCATAGACGACATCGGCTCCCACACCCTTGGTGATCTCGCGCACGCGCTTGGCGATGTCCTCGCTCGATGTGTCGATCACGTGGTGGCAGCCGATTTTCTTGGCGATCTTGGCCTTTTCCTTGCCGCCCACCGTGCCGATCACGGTTGCGCCGATCAGCTTCGCCCATTGGCAGAGAATCTGCCCGGTGCCGCCCGCAGCAGCGTGGATGAGGGCGACCTGGCCCTTTTTTAGCTTGAACGTCCGCTTTAGCAGATACTCCGCCGTCAAGCCCTTCAGCATCATGCCCGCTGCGGTTTCGTAGGAGATGGTCTTGGGCAATTTGACAAGGATGTTGGTGTCCGTCACCCGCTCTTCGGCATAGGCACCAAGCTGGCAGATATAGGCGACACGGTCTCCGATCTTGAAATCCGTGACACCCTTGCCGATAGCCACGATATCGCCCGCCGCCTCGTTGCCAAGGGTGAACGGCATCGACGGCGCCGGATAGAGGCCGGTGCGAAAATAGACGTCGATGAAATTCAGGCCGATGGCCCTGTTGCGCACGGTCACCTGGCCCGGGCCGGGCTTTGCGGAAGCAACCTCTTCGAGAACCATCTTGTCCGGTCCGCCGACCTGATGAATGCGTATGGCTTTGGGCACAGCTGTTCTCCGTTATTGGCGCTTGTCGATGGCTTCGCGCAGCGCCGCCTGGCGTGCGGCATCCAGCGGAAAGTCCCACATGATCGCGATGGCGGCAAGCTTCAGGCACACCGGCACCGCCGCATAGAGAAGCGCCAGCACCTTGAGGCCGAATTCGGTGCGGATATCCGCGCCCGGATCGTAACCGCTGACCGCCAGCAGCGGAAAGGCGATGCCCACCGCCAGCGCCAGAGCCAGCTTCGTCGCCAGGCCCCAGATCGCCAGATAGATGCCGGATCGCTGCTCGCCCGAGGCTGCCGTATCGACATCGATCACGTCGGCCTGCAGCGACGCAGGCAACACCAGATCGGCCCCCACGGAAAAGCCCGTGACGATGCAGACCGCCAGGAACAGCGCATCCGCCTTGGGCGGCAGGAAGGGCGCGAAGATGAAGGCGGCACAGGCCAGCAGCATGGCATAGCACCAACTCCGATGCTTGCTTTGCGCCTTCGCGACCTGCAGCCAGAACGGCATGCCGATCAACCCGGCAAAGAAATAGACCACCAGAAAAAGCCCTGCCTTTTCCGGCAATTCCAGCCGATCACTGACATAGAGAATGAACAGCGTGACCGGAAAGCCATTCGCCAATCCGTTGATCAGGAAGGCAGCGACCAGCCGCTTGAACGGCACGTTATTGCGCATGAAGCCGATGCCCTCCGCGAAGCTCACGGAGCGGCTGGAGCGGTTGACAGGTTCCGGCACGGCAAGCAGCGTCACCAATGCAGCGAGCGGCAGCGCGACGATCATGATCAGCGCGAAGATATCGAGCGTCCGCTCCAGCCCAACCGCCGTGCTCTGCCCGTCGCTAACCACATACTGGATGATCAGCGCGGCCAGCGTGCCGACAAAGGCAAACCCCTCGCGGAACACCGTTACCCGGTTGCGGCCCTCATAGCTTGGCGAAAGCTCCGCGCCCCAGGCGTTGAAGGGGACCAGCGCCACGGTCCAGCTCAGGGACAGCGCCAGGCTCCAGATCAACAGATGCTGCCAGGTCACCTGCTCCGGTGGGTTGAAGACCATGTAGGCCGACAGCGCCGTCAACGGAATGCCAACCGCAAACCAGGAGCGGCGACGACCGAAGCGCAGTTGTGTCTTGTCCGAGAGGTATCCGGCAATCGGATCGGTGAAGGCATCGACCAGCCGCACCGCCAGCAGGATGCTGCCGACAAGCGCGATGGGCACGCCAACACTGGCGTAGTAGCCGGGCACGATGACGTAGAAAGGCAGCGTCAGCAGCGCCAGGGGCAGCGCCGGCAGGCCGTAGCACAGCAGTTCGAGCAACTTTGGCTCGCGAGCCAAGTTCGGGGAGTTTTTGGGTCGGGAGAGATCAGTCATCGGCACTGCGGCCCGAATCTGGTGTCATCCCGAGAGATGTATCAGTGATCACGCCGTCTTCGCATAGACGATCTGGCGCACGTCGATGTTTTCCGATTTGAAGCCCGCCTCGCAATAGGCGTAGTAATACTCCCAGAGACGGCGGAAGCGCTCGTCGAAGCCCAGCGGCACCAGGTTCGGCCACACTTCCCTGAACCGCACCCGCCAATCCGCCAGCGTGCGCGCATAGTCCTGCCCGAAGATGTGGTGCGAAACATGGGTGAGGCCGTGGTCCCGGCCCAGGTCATCGAGGCGACCGGGTGTCGGAAGCATGCCGCCGGGGAAGATGTAGCGCCGGATGAAATCCATCTCGGTGCGATACCCTTCCCAGAATTTCTCGTGAATCGTGATGATCTGCAGGGCAGCCGTACCGCCTGTTTTCAGGCGGTCCCGCAGCTGCCGGAAATATGCGGGCCAGTATTCCTCGCCCACCGCTTCGAACATCTCGATCGAGGCAATGCGGTCGTAAAGGCCCTTTTCATCGCGATAATCCTGCAGCTTGATCTGGACACGCTCGTTCAGCCCCGCCTCGAAGATGCGCTTCTGCGCATAGTCGAACTGCTCCTGCGAGATCGTCAGGCCCGTCACTTTGCAGCCGATATCCTTGGCCGCATACTCCGCGAAACCACCCCAGCCGCAGCCGATTTCCAGCACGTGATCGCCCGACTGGAAGCCACCTGCTTTCGCGAGTGATCGGTATTTCCGCATCTGTGCCGACGCCAGGTCGTTGTCGCCTGGCGCGTAGATCGCGGAGGAGTAGGTCATCGTCCGGTCAAGCCACTGGCTGTAGAACGCATTGCCGATGTCGTAATGCGCATGGATGTTGCGCTTTGATCCGGTGCGGCTGTTGCGGTTGAGCCAGTGCCGGAAGCGTTGCAGCAGCTTCACAATGGGCTTGCCTGGAAGCAGCGTCGTCACCGCGTCGTGGTTGACGCAAAAGAGATAGAGAAACGCGGTCAGGTCGGGCGTATCCCATTCGCCTGCAATGTAGGCTTCGGCCAGCCCGATATCGCCGCCCTCGAACAGCCGCCGCGCAAAGCGGAAATCATGTACGATGAACTCCGCCGCAGGACCGGGACGGGGACCGCAGAACAGATAGCGCCCGCCATTGGGCAATTGCACGGTGAGCTCACCCTGCTTCAGGTCCATGGCATAGCCGAAGGCTTTCCGCACCAGCATCGGCAAGTCGGCGGCGATGTGTTGCAGCGTTTCGGCGGTCACGCGGATGGCTTGCATCGGTTGGGATGTCTGGGCGGGCAGGGCGGTGGTCATTGGCGACTCTCCAGAGCGCGGGCGGGATCACGAAATGTTCCATTGATGCTGATCGGTGGCGGCGCGGGCGGCCTGCTGACCAGCCTGACCCCCTTGAACCAGAGCTTCATGGCCTCCCAGTGGATTCCTCCCACGACCTTGAGCGTCATGAAGGGTACCCGGAAGAATGCAGCGAGCACGGAACGGCTTGTCAAGATTGTATGACCCCCGATGAAGCTCGCGGACAGGATGGGCCCGCCCGCATCGGTCTCCAGGATGCGCAGCGCGATGTCATCCGCGGGCGGGCGCACCCGAAACCGGTAGGTCATGGTCATGTCCATGAAGGGCGAGACGTAGAACAGCTTGCTGCGCTGCTGCCGCAGCCCGGCTTCTGTCAGTTCGCCCGCTTCGACCGGTGCCACATAGGTGTGCATCTCGCCGAAGGTGTTGCGCACCTCGTAGATCATGCCGATCAGGTGTCCTTCGCCGTCATAGGCAAAATAGACAGCAATCGGGTTGAAGGTGTGGCCGAGCACCCTGGGATAGCACAGCAGCAGGATACGGGCAGGCTCTGTTGCCAGCCCTGCTTCACCAAGCAGCTTGCGGGCATAGGGCAGGAGCGGCGAACCATCCCCCGGCCCATGGTCGCTTTCCCGAAACGAGAGCAGGTTGAATGCGCCGACCGAGAACCACCGCGAGAGCCTGTTGGCTTCGTCGAGACGCCCGATGTCGATGACCAGTGAATATACCTGATAGGTGAAGCGATGCACGCGCGGCTTCATACGCGCATGCATGACCTGGCCGTCATAGAGTGCAGCTGCGCCGGGAGGCGGAGCAAAGCCATCGCTCTTGTGCCCGCCTGTCATTCTGCGGGCTGCCTCATCGCGGCCTCGTCGCGTTGCCACGGCATGAAGGCACCCAGCCCTTCCGCCGCTGCCATGCCGGACACCAGCCCATCCTCATGGAAGCCGTATCCGGTCCAAGCTCCCGCGAACCAGGTGCCATTGCGACCATTGACGCGCTTGAGCAGCGCCTGGCCAGAGAAGGCGGCCGCCGTGAATTGCGGATGCTCGTAGCGGAACGTGTTGAAGAGCAGGTCAGCCCGTGGAGGACGTGGTGGGTTGAGCGTCACGAACAGCGGTTTGTCCGTGGGGATGCGCTGCAGATGCTGCATGGAGTAGCTCACGCACACATCCCCCTCGCTGGTGTCGGAATCGCGCAGGAAGTTCCACGCGGCCCACGCGCCCTTGCGCTTCGGCATCAAGGCAGGATCGCGGTGAAGATAGACGATATTGGGGCGGTATTCGACGGAGGAGAGAATGCTGTGCTCATCGGGGCTTGGATCCTTCAGGATCGCCAGGGCCTGGTTGGAATGCGTGGCAAAGATCACCCGGTCAAAGCGTTCTGTCGTGCCGCTGGCCGTGCCGACGCTCACGCCGAAGGCATCGCGGCTGACGGCGACCACCGGATCACCCAGGCGGTACCTGTCCTTGAAACCGGCGGTGAGCTTGGCGACGTAATTGCGACTGCCGCCGCTGACCGTGCGCCACACCGGCCTGTCCCAATGCAGCAGCTTGTGGTTCTCGAAGAACGTGACGAAGTTTTCCGCCGGGAAATCCAGCATGTGCTCGGCGGGCGTGGACCAGATCGCGGCCCCCATCGGCACTATGTAGCGGTCGCGGAAATAGCCGGAATAGCGCCCCGCCGCGATGTATTGCCCAAGCGACAGACCGGCCAGGCGTCCAGCGTCCAGATCAGCCTTGGCGGCCTTCTGGAAGCGCAGGATTTCCAGCAACATGCCCAGATAGCGCGGGTTGACCAGATTGCGGCGCTGCGCGAACAGCCCGTTGAACACATCATGCGTGCGCCCGATCCACTCGAAAGCACCGGCGCCAATCGAGACCGAGAAACTCATGTCGGAGGCCAGCGTTTCCACGCCGAGATGGGCGAACAGGGCAGTCAGATGGGGATAATTCAGCGTGTTATACACGATGAAGCCCGTATCGACGCTGATCCTGGTGCCGTCATAGTCGATATCGACCGTCGCGCTGTGCCCGCCAATGCGGTTTTCCGCCTCGAAGATCGTGATCTCATGGCCCATGCCAGCATTGTTGAGCGCGTAGGCAGCAGCATTTCCGGCAATGCCTGCGCCGATGATGGCAATACGCATCAGATGCTGCTTCCAGGGCAAGACAAAACAAGGATCATCAGGCGTTGGTCTCCGTTGAGAGCGACTTGAAGGCGGCAAGCGCCTTGTCCCTTGCTTCGATATGATTGACGACGGGGTGCGGATAGTTGGTACCAAGCCGTATACCCGCTCTGGCGAGGACTGGATGCGCGGCTTCCCACGGTTTGTGGATCACATCATTGGGAAGTCCCGCGAGTTCCGGCACGTAGTGGCGCACGTAGTCACCCTTCGGATCGAATTTCTCGCCCTGCAGGACAGGTGCGAAGATGCGATAATAGGGCGCGGCATCGGCGCCCGAGCCCGCCACCCATTGCCAGCTGGCCGCGTTGCTTGCCGGGTCCGCATCGACCAGCGTGTCCCAGAACCAGTCCTCGCCGATGCGCCAGTCGATCATCAGGTGCTTGATCAGGAAGGAGGCGACGATCATCCGCACGCGGTTGTGCATCCAGCCTGTTCGCCACAATTCGCGCATCCCGGCATCGACGATGGGATAGCCGGTGCGGCCCTGCTGCCACGCCTTCTGATGGTCCGGATTGTGACCCCAGGGGAAGGCATCGAAACGGCCCTGGAAATTAGCACTGGCCAGTGCAGGGAACTGATAGAGCAGGTGATACGAAAACTCCCGCCAGCCCACTTCCGCCAGGAACTTGTCGAAATCGCGCTCCTTGCCCGCGCTGTCACCGGATTCGAAGGCGAGCGTCGTGGAAGCCCAGATCTGCCGAGGGCTGATTTCGCCAAACCGCAAATGGGGTGAAAGCCGCGACGTCGAGCGGTAATCCGGCCGGTTGCGGTTCTCGCCATAGCCATCGATGGCTTCATCCAGAAATCGCC
>JANNFV010000487.1:0-1585 GCA_031380285.1 Hyphomicrobiales bacterium
TCAGGAGTTTCAGCATCCGGATGACCTCGGCACCCTTTTCATAGACCGTGGCCGTGTAGAAGTTGTTGATCTCGCGGTAGGCTGTCGGACGGACGGGATGGGCGAGCGGACCGGCATCCTCGACGAATTGCCGCGCCCGCAGCTCCCGCACATCCATGATGCGCTTGACCGCCCTCGACCGCATGTCCGAGGTGAATTCCTGGTCGCGGAAAACCGTCAAGCCCTCTTTGAGGCAGAGCTGGAACCAGTCCCGGCAGGTGATGCGGTTGCCGGTCCAGTTGTGGAAATATTCGTGCGCGATGATCGCTTCGATCAGCACGTAGTCCGTGTCGGTCGCGGTGTCCGATGAGGCCAGCACATATTTGTCGTTGAAGATATTGAGCCCCTTGTTCTCCATGGCCCCCATGTTGAAATCCGAAACGGCGACGATGTTGAAGACGTCCAGATCATAGGCGCGGCCGAAGACCTTCTCGTCCCAGCGCATCGAGCGCTTGAGCGCATCCATGGCATAGACCGCCTGCGCTTCCTTGCCCTTCTCGACATAGATGCCGAGCGCGACTTCCCGGCCTTCGCTTGTCGTGAAACTGTCATGGATCGAGCCCAGATCGCCGCCGACCACCGCGAAGAGATAGCAAGGCTTGGGGTGCGGATCGTGCCAGATCGCGTAGTGACGACCGGTTCCGGGAATATCCGCCTGCTCGATCAGGTTGCCATTGGCCAGCAGAACCGGCGCTTCCGCCTTGTTCGCCTCCAGTCTGACCCGGTAGGTCGCCATGACATCCGGCCTGTCCGGGAAATAGCTGATGCGACGGAAGCCGTCGGCCTCGCACTGGGTGCAGAACACGCCATTGGAGCGATACAATCCCATCAGCTTGGTGTTGGCGGTGGGATCGACCACCGTCTCAATGGTCAAACTGAAAGGGCGCTGCGGGGGGTGCCTGAGGATCAGCCGTTCGGGCGTGACTTCATAGGCGTCCAGTTGGAGTGGCGCTCCGTCGAGCGTGATCCCAGAGAGCGCCAATTCATCGCCATCGAAGACCAGCGCGGCGTCAGGCGTGACGGAAGCGGGATTGGGGCGAATCAGGCTCGTGACGGCAACGCGGGTGTGAGTGGCGTCGAGGCTGATGGCGACATTGACCTGATCCACCAGATAATCCGGTGGCCGGTATTCGGAGAGCCGGATCACCGGGGTTGCCCTGTTGCGAAGCATGACGTCATTGAAATGAGCTAAACCTGTTTGCACCGAGGACTAACGCACAGGTTGCAGGTGGTCAATCTGACGGTGCGGCAACGCTTGCTGTGTCCAAGGCGCGTCTCCACACTTGCTTCGTGCCCCCACAGTGTCCATGTTGCAGCACACCATAGCCAGGATACGACACCAATGGACTATCTCCACACCATGATCCGCGTCGGCAATGTCGATGCCGCGCTGGATTTCTTCTGCAACAAGCTGGGCATGGTGGAGGTGCGCCGCACGGCAAGCGAGAAGGGACGCTTCACGCTGATCTTTCTGGCGACACCCGCAGACGAGGCGCAAGGTGCGTCTGTCAAGAAATCGCCGCTGCTGGAACTGACCCACAACTGG
>JANNFV010000528.1:0-2282 GCA_031380285.1 Hyphomicrobiales bacterium
ACGCGCCTTGGCGTCAGCCGTCCTGCTGGTCTCGCTGTGCCGTCCAGCGGCAGCGGCGGATTGTTCCTGCCGACCGGGGTCAACGGCCCGGCTTTCCTCGTCACCGACAATTTCGAAGTGATCCGGCAATACAACACCTCGGATTCCTATGCGCTTGCGGTGGGACATCTCGGCGACCGCATCTTCGGCGGTGCAGCCATCAGCAAGCCTTGGCCAACCGGTGAACGGCAACTTTCCACCAGCGAAATCAGTGAGTTGCAGCGCATTCTGCAAGCGCGTGGCCATGCCGTGGGCCGCATCGATGGCCGCATCGGGCAAGGCACACGCAAGTTGGTCGCCATCGAGCAGCGCAAGCTTGGGATGGTGCCGGACGGGCATCCTAGCCCGGCAGTGCTGGCGCGGTTGAGGGGGTAGGGACAGTTCTGAAAACAGTCCTCATCCTGAGGAGCCACCGCAGGTGGCGTCTCGAAGGACGCACAACGCTCCGAAAGCTGCCCTTGCGATGGGAGTTGGCACGACGATCCTTGCGTCCTTCGAGACGCCGCAAACGCGGCTCCTCAGGATAAGGATCGTCGGCTATTTCACAACGAAATCACCCCACCGTCCCATGCAGATCATAGGCATCGGCCCGCTCGATCTTGACGCTCACGATGTCCCCCGCCCGCAATGGTCTGCGCGTCGACACATAGACCGTGCCGTCGATTTCCGGCGCATCGCCCTTGGTGCGGCCCTTGGCAACTGTGGTGCCCATCTCGTCGATGATCACCGACAGGCGCTTGCCGACCTTGGCCTTCTGCAGCCGCGTCGACACCTGCTGCTGCTTCTCCATGAAGCGCTTGTGGCGGATCGCCATGACCTCGTCGGGCACAACCGCGAGGCCGAGATCATTGGCGGTGGCGCCCCTGACAGGCTCGTATTTGAAGCAACCGGCACGCTCGATCTTGGCTTCGTCCAGGAAGTCGAGCAACTGCTCGAAATCCTCATCCGTCTCACCGGGAAAGCCGACGATGAAGGTGGAGCGCAGGGTCAATTCCGGGCAAATCTCTCGCCATTTCTGGATACGGTCGAGCGTTTTGCCCTGGCTGGCCGGGCGGCGCATGGATTTCAGCACCGTCGGCGACGCGTGCTGGAACGGGATATCGAGATAGGGCAGGATCTTGCCCTCAGCCATCAGCGGGATCACCTCATCCACATGCGGATAGGGATAGACATAGTGCATTCGCACCCACACGCCGAGCGTGCCGAGCGCCTCGGACAGATCGAGGAACTTCGTGCGGTACTCTGTGTCCTTCCAGCGGCTGGGCGCGTATTTCACGTCGATGCCGTAGGCCGAGGTGTCCTGCGAGATCACCAGCAGTTCCTTCACCCCGGCATTCACCAGCTTCTCCGCCTCGCGCATCACGTCGCCGAGCGGGCGTGACACCAGGTCGCCGCGCAGCTTGGGGATGATGCAGAAGGTGCAGCGGTTGTTGCAGCCCTCGGAAATTTTCAGGTAGGCGTAGTGGCGCGGCGTCAGCTTGATGCCTTGCGGCGGCACCAGATCGAGGAACGGATCATGGCTGGGCGGAGCCGCGAGATGCACCTTTTCCAGCACATTCTCGTATTGCTGCGGCCCGGTGATGGCGAACACATTCGGGTATTTCTCGGCGATCTGCTCCGGCTCTGCGCCCATGCAGCCCGTCACGATGACCTTGCCGTTTTCACTCATCGCGGTGCCGATGGCCTCAAGCGATTCCTGTTTTGCTGAATCCAGAAATCCGCAGGTGTTGACGATCACCACATCCGCACCCGCATGCGTTTTGGTCAGCTCATAGCCTTCGGCGCGCAGACGCGTGATGATGCGCTCGCTGTCCACCAGTGCCTTGGGGCAGCCCAGCGAGACAAAGCTGACTTTGGGGGCAATGCGCAGTTCGGGTTCGGACAAGGGGCAGGCCTCGGGTCGGGAAAGCAGGGTGCGGTAAGGGCTTGGCCTATAGCCGGGGAGGGCCAAAAGGGCAAAGACAAAGCGTTCCCAGCTCTACTCCTCCATGCGGTAGCGGAAGTCGCAGTGGCTGGCTCCGCCCATGATCGTCTGCGTGCGCTGAAGCTTCAGGCGCTTGTCGTAGCCTTCGCAGAAGGTTCCGTCGCGCTGGCAGGACAGGAGATGCCCGATCTCGCTCAGACCCATATCCTTGTACATCTCGGCGTAGCGGCAGCGCGTGACGTTGTAGTTCATGACGGTGTCGCTCTGCTCCAGGAAATCGATCTCCAGAGCGTTCTCCATGGTCCACAGCGGGCGCAGG
>JANNFV010000548.1:0-3520 GCA_031380285.1 Hyphomicrobiales bacterium
ATCCACGACGGGCATGAAATTGTAGCAGATGATGCGGATGTCATTTCTGGCGACAGCTTCCAGGCTGGCAATCCAGGCATCGATGGACGCCGTGGCCTTGCCGCCAAGACGCTTCACGTCATCCGGAATCGGAATGCTTTCGACTACGGTCAGCGCAGCGGCGCAACACCTGGCTGTGTCGCCTCGATCAGCGCCTTGCGGTCCGCCACCTGGCGCTCTGTCCACGCCTCGCCGATCGGCACGTCGTGCAGGGCGGTCACGATCTCGGAGGCTCCGGCCTGCCGGACATGATCCAGCGGCACGGGATCATTCGGCCCGAACCAGCGCCAGGATTGCCTCAGCATGGTGGCCCTCGTGCAATGTCAACAACCCTGCGGTTCTGACATGAGATCGCAGGGCGAAGCAATGTGAACCTGCCGTTTGCAGAGGCAAACTTCTGGATCATTTTCCCCTTTGGGAATTCACGGCCCACGAATTTGGTGTATCGGGAATGCATATCCTTTTCTCTGGTTCGGACGCATTTGCCCATGGCCCTGCATCAAGACAGGCTTTTCCCCGCCGATGAGCGCACACGTTCCATCGCAAGGGAGTTGTATGCGGGCGTCAAGTCCGCGCCCATCGTCAGCCCGCACGGGCATACGGAACCGGTCTGGTACGCCCGCAACGAGGCTTTTCCCGATCCCGCCTCGCTCTTCGTCAAGCCAGATCACTATGTTTTCCGCATGCTTTACTCGCAGGGCGTGCCGCTGGAGAAGCTGGGCGTGCCCCGTGCCGATGGCGGACCTGTCGAGCAAGACCCGCGGGTGATCTGGCGTCTGTTCGCTACGCATTGGCCCCTCTTCAGGGGTACGCCGACCCGCCTGTGGTTCGAGCAATCACTGGAGGACATCTTTGGCATCACGGAGCGGCTCACCGCAACAAGCGCCGATGCGATCTATGACCGGATAGCCGAGGCGCTGGCGACACCGGCCTGCCGTCCCAGGGCACTTTACGAGCGGTTCGGCATCAAGGCGATTTCGACGACCGACAGTGCCCTCGACGATCTGTCCCACCACGCGGCAATCAAGGCGTCCGGTTGGCAGGGCCGCGTCCTGCCCTGTTATCGCCCTGACCAGGTGGTCGATCCGGACTTTACCGGATTTCGTGCCAATGTTGCGCAACTCGGTACCATCACGGGCGAAGACACTGCTGATTGGCGAGGCTATCTGGCGGCGCACCGCAAGCGGCGACAATTCTTCATCCGCCACGGCGCGACGGCCACCGATCACGGGCACCCGACAGCGCGGACGCTCGATCTGGCGGAAGCGGATGCAGCAAGGCTTTATGCCGAAGTCATCGCAGGGCCGGTGACGGCGGAAAAGGCCGATGCCTTCCGTGGCCAGATGATCACCGAAATGGCCCGGATGAGCCTCGATGATGGTCTGGTGCTGCAACTCCACCCCGGTTCGTTCCGCAATCACAGCCCGGACCTTCTGCACCGCTTCGGGCGCGACAAGGGGGCCGACATCCCCATGGCGACCGATTATGTGCGGGCGCTCAAGCCCCTGCTCGATGCCGTGGGTCACCGGCCAGACCTGACGATCATCCTCTTCACCCTCGATGAAACGGCATACAGCCGCGAACTGGCCCCGCTCGCCGGTGTCTATCCCGCCCTCCGGCTCGGTCCGGCCTGGTGGTTCTTCGATGCGCCGGAGGGCATGCGCCGCTTCCGTGAACTCACGACCGAGACGGCGGGCTTCTCCAACACGGTCGGCTTCAACGATGACACCCGTGCCTATCTCTCCATTCCCGCCCGGCACGACATGGCGCGGCGTTCCGACTGCGGCTTCCTGGCGCGGCTCGTGGCAGAGCATCGCCTCGATCTCGACGAGGCCCATGAACTGGCCATCGATCTGGCCTGGCGTCTGGCGGAAAAGGCCTACAAGCTGTCATGACCCAGGCCCGGTTGTCCCTGTCGACGCTCTCTTCGCTCGCCGCAAGCGTGGCGCGGCCTGCCTATGATCCCGCCCGCATCACGCCCGGCATCGTGCATCTGGGTGTCGGAGCCTTTCACCGCGCCCATCAGGCCGTGATGACGGACGCCGTGCTGGCGGCGGGCGACACAGGTTGGGGCATTATCGCGGCGAGCCTGCGCAGCCCTGATACGCGGGATGCCCTGGCACCCCAGGACGGTCTCTACAGCGTGGCGACCAAGGCATCGGGCGGCGAAAGCCTCGCGGTCATCGGGGCGATTCGCGAGATCATCGTTGCGCCGGAAAACCCCGAGCGCTTGATCGCAGCCATGGCGGCCCCCGCCATCCGCATCGTGTCACTCACCGTGACGGAGAAGGGCTATTGCCACGATCCCGCCACAGGCACACTGAACGAGACGCATCCCGATATCGTGCATGACCTCGGCCACATGGCGACCCCTCGGTCCGCTCCCGGTTTCATCGTGGCCGCCCTCGCCCGCCGTCGGGCAGCGGGCCACCCGCCCTTCACCGTGCTGTGCTGCGACAACCTGCCCTCCAACGGCAAAACCGTGAAGCGCGTGCTGGGCCGCCTGGCGGAAATGGTCGATCCAGCCTTGGGGGCCTGGGTAAAAACTTCTGTGTCCTGCCCCTGCACGATGGTCGATCGCATCGTTCCCGCCACGACGGATGACGACCGCCCCCGCATCTCCCGCACACTCGGCCTGCGCGATGCCTGGCCGGTGGTGACAGAGCCGTTTATCCAGTGGGTGATCGAGGACGATTTCCCGTTGGGCAGGCCGCGCTGGGAGTTGGCCGGGGCGCAATTTGCCCGCGATGTGGAACCCTTCGAGCACATGAAACTGCGCCTGCTGAATGGTGCGCACTCCACCCTCGCCTATCTGGGCGCACTGGCCGGGCACATCACGGTGGCCGAGGCGAGCCACGATCCGCTGTTCATCGTTGTGCTGAACGGGCTGTGGCAAGAAGCAATTCCAACGCTTGTGCAACCCGAGGGGCAAGACCTTGCGGCCTATTGCGCGGCCCTGCTCGCCCGTTTCCAGAATACGTCCATTCGCCATCTGACGGCCCAGATCGCCATGGATGGCTCCCAAAAACTGCCGCAACGCCTGCTGGGCACCATCCGCGACAATCTCGCGGCAGGAAGGCCGATCCGCCATCTCACCCTCGGCGTTGCAGCCTGGATGCGCTACGTCACGGGCGTGGATGAACGCGGCGAACGCTTCGAGATCCGCGATCCCCTGGCGGAAACACTGCGGGAGATCACGCTCGCGGCAGGATCGAACCCCATGAGCCTGTGCGATGGCCTGCTCGGCATCGAAGCGATCTTCGGGCGTGACCTGCCACACGATCCGCAGTTTCGCACCGAACTGCTGGATCATCTCTCCATCCTGCTGCGGCATGGCGCGAAACAGGCGATCCGCCAGCTTGTGGCGGCCTGACATCAAAAAGCCCGGCGCGAAGCCGGGCTTTTTCTCAGTCCGAGGGCAAGCGCCTCAGGCCATCATGCGGGCCGTGACGATGCTGTCCGGGTTCTTGACCGGCTCACC
>JANNFV010000555.1:0-6520 GCA_031380285.1 Hyphomicrobiales bacterium
GACCCGTCCTTTCGGGCCGAGGAACGGCCCTTGCTGTCTGCCGCCCAGATCGACGACAATATCGCCGGGATGCAGCAGGTGTTCGGGCGCTACCTGACTTACGGTGATGGCCCCACCGACGCGATCATGCTGAACAATGCCGAGTGGCTGGACAACCTCAACTACCTCGACTTCCTGCGCGACATCGGGCGGCATTTCAGCGTGAACCGGATGCTTTCGTTTGAATCGGTGAAATCCCGGCTCGACCGCGAGCAGTCGCTGTCCTTCCTCGAGTTCAACTACATGATCCTGCAGGCCTATGATTTCACGGTGCTGGCCAAGCGCCATGGCTGCAACCTGCAGATGGGCGGCTCCGACCAGTGGGGCAACATCGTCAACGGCATCGATCTGGGGCGGCGCCTGGGCCTGCACCAGCTTTACGCCTTGACGACTCCGCTGCTGACCACCTCATCCGGCGCGAAGATGGGCAAGACCGCGGCAGGTGCCGTGTGGCTCAACGCCGACATGCTGACGCCCTATGACTACTGGCAATACTGGCGCAACGCGGAAGACGCCGATGTCGCCAAGTTCCTGAAGCTGTTCACGGTCATGCCCATGGGCGAAATCAACCGTTTGGCGGCCCTTGGCGGCTCGGAAATCAACGACGCGAAGAAGGTGCTGGCGACAGAGGCCACAGCCATAGTGCACGGCCGGGCAGCGGCGGAGCAAGCCGCTGATACGGCCCGCCAGACCTTCGAAAAGGGCGAAACATCGGCCAGCCTGCCGACCGTGCTCATCGATGCAACGGAATTGGCCGAGGGCCTGGGCGTGCTGACAGCCTTCGTGAGGGCCGGTCTGGTGCCGTCCACGGGCGAAGCGCGGCGTCAGGTGCAGAGTGGCGGCTTGCGGGTGAATGATGGGGTTGTGGCTGATCCCAAGCAGGTGCTGTCAGCCGCCGATGCCGTGAACGACGGCGCGATCAAGCTGTCTTTCGGCAAGAAGAAGCATGTGTTGATCAGGGCAGGGTAGGGCAGCCACCATCTCCCCGGGGAGAAGGTGGCTGCCGGAGGCAGACGGATGAGGGAGAATCCCTGACGCTGGTGGTTCTCACTCATCCGCCCCACAAGGGCGGGTCACGTTCTCCCGAGGGGAGAAGGGAATCACCAGCCTCACGCCTTCTTCGCCTCGTTCCACAGCGCATCCATTTCTGCCAGATTGCTCTCCGCCGGCGTCCTGCCGCGCGCCCGCAGCATTTCCTCGACCAGCCTGAACCGCCGTTCGAACTTGGCATTGGCCTGCCGCAGCACCATATCCGGATCGAGCGCTTTCCAGCGCGCCACATTCGCCAGCACAAACAGCAGATCGCCGAGTTCTTCTGCGATGTCAGCATCTTTTCCGGAGGCGACCGCCTCCCGCAACTCGCGAATTTCCTCTTCCGCTTTGTCCAGAACCTGCGTGATATCCGGCCAGTCGAAGCGAACCTTCGCGGCCTTGTCCTGCAGTTTCACGGCGCGTTGCGCGGCGGGGAGGGCGGTGGATATCCCCTCCAGAACACTCGCAGCAGCGCCCGCCCCCGTTTCGCCGCGCCGCAAATGCCGTTCAGCCCTTTCCTGCTGCTTGATGCGGTTCCAGCTGGCCTTGACCTCGTCCGGCGTCCATGTCCGGCGCTCACCGAACACATGGGGATGGCGGCGGATCATCTTGCGGGTGATGGCTTCGACCACGCCACCAAAGTCGAACGATCCTTCTTCTTCCGCCATCCGGGCATGAAACACGACCTGCAGCAGCAGGTCACCCAGTTCATCCCGCAGATCCTCGCGATCGCCATGCGTGATCGCTTCTGCCACCTCATGCGCTTCTTCCACCGTGTAGGGCGCGATGGATGCGAAGCTCTGTTCGATGTCCCAGGGGCATCCCGTCTGGGGATGGCGCAAGGCGGCCATGATGGCGAGAAGGTCAGTGATATCGCGTGAAGGGTTCATACCTCAGACATATCATCCGAGACCGGGAGGGAGATATGGGGACTGGCCGCAATCCACATATCCATGATTCGCAGAATATATATTATGGAACTTACTGATTATTGAAAAGCGCCTTCAAACGCCATTTCCGTTCAAGTCATGTGGCTCATACCAGCTTCTGCCGTCACGCTCGATGAGCGCAATGGCCTGGCTCGGGCCGTTCTGCCCGGCGGCATAGCGGTGCGGTGTGGGATAGCGTTCGGACCACCCTGCGGTAATCGGATCGATGAAGCGCCATGCGGCCTCCACCTCGTCGCGACGCATGAACAGCGTCTGCTGTCCGCGCAGCACATCTGTCAACAGGCGCTCGTAGGCATCGGGTGAGCGGTCATTGAAGGCTTGCCCGAAACGCAGGTCCAGTTCCGTCTCGCGCAAGCGCAATCGTCCGGATCCCGGGATTTTTGCCATGGTGATGAATTTGACGCCGTCATCGGGTTGCAGGCGGATGATCAGGCGGTTGGGTGCCAGGCTGCCATCCGCGCCCAGGGGATCGAAGATCGAATGCGGTACGGGCTTGAAGGTGATGACGATCTCGGAGAAACGGTCCGCCATGCATTTGCCGGTGCGCAGATAAAACGGCACGCCGGCCCAGCGCCAGGTGTCGATCTCCATCTTCAGCGCCACGAAGGTTTCCACCGGGCTTTCGCGCCCCAACTCGTCCTCGTAGCCCTTGACCGGCTTTCCATCGACAGAGCCGTGGCGGTATTGACCGCGCACGGTGCGGGTGAGGGCATCTGCTGCCGTAATCGGACGCAAAGCTTTGAGAACGCGCACCTTTTCATCGCGTATCTCGTCCGAATCGAGCGTGTTCGGCGGCTCCATGGCGACAAGGCAGAGCAGCTGGAGCAGGTGGTTCTGCACCATGTCGCGCAAGGCCCCTGCCCCTTCATAGTAACCCGCACGGCTTTCCAGCCCGACCTCTTCTGCAACCGTGATCTGCACATGGTCGATGTCGGCGTTGGACCAAAGCTTGCCGAACAGCGTGTTGGCGAAGCGCAGGACGAGCAGGTTCTGCACCGTTTCCTTGCCGAGATAATGGTCGATCCGGTAGGTCTGCCTTTCGCTGAACACGGCGGCCACGGCGTCCATGATCGCCGTGGCGGATGCAAGATCACGCCCGATCGGCTTATCGACGACGATGCGGGAATGCGGCGTGGCGAGCCCCGAGCTTCCCAGCATGGCGCAGGCCTGGGCATAATAATTGGGCGCGATGGAGAGATAGAAGGCCCGCGTGCGCGCCGATCCCTGCATCGCATCTGCCAGCGGCGCGATGCTTTCCGGAACATCAAAATTGACGCTGTAGTATCTGATCTTGCTCAGAAATCTATCCAGAACATCGCGCTCCGCACCCACCTTGGCGAGTGTCTTTTCCAGGGTCAGGCGAAAGGCCGCATCATCCATCCTGCCGCGCCCGACGGCGTGGATCAGCGATCCCTCGGGCAAGACACCTTCGGCTTCACGGTGCAGCAATGCCGGAAACAGCTTGCGGCTGGCGAGATCACCCGTGGCACCAAACAGCACCAGGTCAAACTCTGGGACCGGGCTGCGGCCGGGGTCTATCTGCGTGGCGCGCAGCGCATCGGGGCTCATCGGCAATCCTCAGGGGCGAACAAGAATGACGCCATCATCGGCCAATGTCACGCCGACGGTGTCGCCAGCCATCCTTCGGTCGAGACGATCAGGTGCAATGACGAAGAGATCGCCCACGGGAGTCGACACGGTGTATTCCGTGTGCGCTCCCATATAGGTCGACTTCGCAATGGTGCCTGCCATGCCGATCTCGAAGCCCGTGCCTTCGCTCGACGCGGCGTAGGCCACGGGGAAACCGGCAATGTTCTTGCTCTCGTTCTCGACCGTCAGGTTCTCTTCAGCCGCCGCGAGATGCGGATCACCCGTGCCACCGAACCAGACATCGCCACGCGGGTTCTGTGCTTCGGCGCGGATCTGGGCCAGCATTTCGCCCGAACCCTTCTGGGTCATGTTGACCTTGATGCCGGTGTCACGCTGGAAATTGGTGGCGATGGCCTGGCACCACTCGATCTGCACCGAGCAATAGATGTTGACCGATTGCGCCTGGGCCGATGCCCCGCCAAGTGTCAGCGCCGCGAGGCTGGCTGCCGCAAGCAGGAAGCGGCGATTCTGGAGGCTGATGCTGGACATCGTCATGGTGTTTCTCTCCCTTGTAGCCGGACTTTTCGCCCGATTGGTGTCTTTGCGTAGCATTTTCCCGTCATCACACAAGCGAACCGACAATGCTGGCTCCTTCAGTGGCAGGGGTCACGATGGAACGATAGGGCGCGAACAGCCCGCGCCCGAGATGATGGCCTTGTGGTGGTTGGCGCGCAGGCTTGCGGGCCATGAGCTTCTTGAGAGCAACTGCCACTGACAATTCGCCGGTTTGCCCGTTGACGGTGATCACGTCGCCATCCCGCAGCCTGGCGATCAAGCCCCCCGCGACGGCTTCCGGCGTCAGGTGGATGGCGGCGGCGACCTTGCCGGACGCACCGGACATGCGGCCATCGGTGACAAGTGCCACCTTCTGCCCCTTGTCCATCAGGCTGGAGAGCGCAGGCGTCAGCTTGTGCAATTCAGGCATGCCATTGGCTTTCGGACCCTGGAAACGGATCACCGCCACGAAGTCGCCCGTGAGAGTACCCGCCTTGAAGGCCGCCAGAAAATCATCCTGATCGTCGAAGATCCGGGCCGGGGCGCTGACAACCTGATGTTCAGGCTTGACCGCCGAGACCTTGATCACGGCCTTGCCGAGGTTGCCATTCAGCATGCGCAAGCCACTTTCGGCATGAAACGGTGCCTTGGCCGGACGCAGCACATCGGGATCACCCGCATCTGTCGGGAGATCACGATAGACAAGCCTGCCCGCTTCCAATGCCGCTCGGGCCGTGTAGCGCCTGAGGCCAGGCCCGGCGACGGTCATGACATCGTCATGCATCAGGCCCGCATCGAGGCATTCGCGGATGAGGAACGGGATGCCGCCCCCGCGCTCGAAGGCGTTCACATCGGCAGACCCACTGGGATAGACCCGCGCCAGCAGCGGCACGACTTTCGACAAGGCGTCGAAATCATCCCAATTGATCAGAATGCCCGCAGCCCTGGCGACAGCGATCCAATGGATGGTGTGGTTGGTCGAGCCACCGGTCGCCAGCAAGGCCACCAAGGCGTTGACGATGGCCTTTTCGTCGATGATCCGGCCAATCGGCGCGAATTCACCGGATTTTGTGATGCTGGCGAGACGGCTGACGGCGGCATCCAGCAATGCCTTGCGAAGCGCGGTTCCCGGCGGTGCAAAGGCGGTGCCGGGCAGATGCAGGCCCATCACCTCCACCAGAACCTGGTTGGAATTGGCCGTGCCATA
The DNA here is from genome assembly GCA_031380285.1 of Hyphomicrobiales bacterium. Lineage (GTDB taxonomy): Bacteria > Pseudomonadota > Alphaproteobacteria > Rhizobiales > Beijerinckiaceae > JADCCX01. The sequence continues at coordinate 5,374 of JANNFV010000555.1, forward strand.
GAATGTGCAGGTGCCCGGCGCGTGATAGGCCTTGGCCTCGCTTTCCAGCAGCGCCTCCTTGCCGACCTTGCCCTCGGCATGCAGCTGGCGCACCCTGGCCTTTTCCGCATTGGAAATGCCGGACGGCATCGGCCCGGCACCGGAGAAAATGACCGGCAGATGCGGAAATTGCAGCGCACCGATCAGCAGGCCCGGTACGATCTTGTCACAGGTGCCAAGGCAGATCGCTGCGTCGAAGGCATCATGCGTCAGCGCAATCGCGGTCGAAAGAGCAATGATATCGCGGGAAAACAGCGAAAGCTCCATGCCCGGCCGACCTTGCGTGACCCCGTCGCACATCGCAGGCACGCCACCCGCAACCTGCGCGGTGGCTCCGGCCAGTTTTGCGGCAGCCCTGATCAGTTCGGGATACGCCGCGAAGGGCTGATGCGCCGACAGCATGTCGTTGTAGGCCGTCACGATGCCAATGTTGGGGGCGCGCAGACCACCCAGCGCACGCTTGTCGTCCGCGCCCTCCGCCGCCATCACATGGGCCAGGTTGGAGCAGGACAGGCAGGACCGCCCGCTCACCGGGGCAGCGTCGCGGTCGACATGGGCGAGATACGCCTGGCGCAGCTTCCGGCTGCGCCTGACGATCCGGTCAGTAACCTTCTTGATGACGGAATGCAGCATCCGATTGTTTTCCCCTGGACCAGGCGATAAAAGAAAGTTTCTTGCATGTCCAGACAGCGTGTAAGTTATTTTCTTGCGTGCTGTCCGGGCACGCTCAGCTTCGATGTCTCATCACAAACCAATCCATGTCCAGCCCGATCACCATGACACCACAGCATCACGCCCCCCTCCCCGCCCTGCTCCAGGAATTGCGTGAAAAGGCAGAGGCGCTTGGCCCTGCCGGCCGCAAGGTCGCGGATTTCTTTTTGGCCAATGCAGCTCGCATTCCGGACCTGACGATCACGGACATTGCGCGTGCCGCCGAAGTGAGCGAGCCGACGGTCGGTCGCATCTGCCAGATGCTGGGATACAACGGCTTCCGGGAATTCCGCATTCGTGTCGCCCGTGCCCAGGGTGGTGGCGGCGGGCACATGCACGCCGACGTCACGGCGAGCGACAAGCCGCAGGAGATTGCTGCCAAGGTCATCGGCACGGC
>JANNFV010000579.1:0-1623 GCA_031380285.1 Hyphomicrobiales bacterium
AACCTGCAGGAGGCGATCGACGCGCCCGCCTTCCACACCGAGCATTTTCCGCAGAGCTTCTGGCCCCGCAAGGCAAGGCCGGGTGTTGTCGTGGTGGAGAACCGCTTCCCGGCGGCGACCATCGAGGAGTTGAAGCGCCGCGGCCATACCGTCGAGGTTGGTGGCGACTGGAGCGAAGGACGCCTGGTCGTGGCTTCGAAGGATGGACCCATGCTGAAAGCCGCCGCCAATCCGCGCGGCATGCAGGGCTATGCGGTGGGGAGATAGGACCATGACCTGGTCAATCATCGCGAAAGACCCCGCCACCGGCCATGTCGGCATCGCTGTCACGACCTGCGCCTTCGCAGTGGGGGCGCGTGTGCCGTTCATCGCGACGGGCGTCGGTGCCATTGCGACCCAGGCCTTCGTCAATCCGTTCTATGGCTCACGCGGACTGGAGTTGCTGAAGGCAGGAGCCAGCGCCGCCGACGTCGTCCGCATTGTGACCGGTGCGGATGAGGGGCGCTCGGACCGCCAGGTGCATGTGATGGACGGGGAGGGGCGTTTCGCCACCTACACCGGCGACACCTGCGTGCCCTGGGCGGGGCATCTGGTTCGTGGGCATTTTTCCGTCGCGGGCAACATGCTTGCAGGACCACGGGTGATCGAGGAAACGGCACGGGTGTTCGGCGAACAGGATGCCATGCCTTTCGCCCGCCGGTTGATCGCGGCGCTCGATGCCGGGCAGGCGGCGGGCGGCGACAAGCGCGGCAAGCAGTCCGCCGCCATCCTCATCCATGACGGCGAGGACTATCCGCTGATCGATATCCGGGTCGATGATCATGCCGATCCGCTGGCGGAACTGGCGCGGCTCGAGGCGGTCAGCCGCCAGCGCTACATCCATTATCGCACCTGCATGCCGACACGCGCCAATCCAGCCGGTGTGCTGGGCCGGGAGGAAATCGAGAAACGCATCGCGGAATCGATGGCACTGGCGAAAGACTGACGGTCCGCAAATGCGGCATAGTCCTTGAGCGGCACGGAAACTGCTTGAGTTTTGTGGGCGACTTGCGACTGTAGGACATCCCGGGAGGATAACCATGAATGCGATCAAGATGAACCCAATCCTCAAGGCAGCCGCTGCCGCGCTCATGCTGGCTGCCAGCATGGTGGCCGCCTCGGCACAGAGCAACTTGCGCATCGGTCTCGCCGAAGACCCCGATGCCCTCGATCCCACGACCGCCCGTACCTATGTCGGACGCATCGTCTTTGCCTCGATCTGCGACAAGCTGTTCGACATCGACGACAAGCTCAACGCCGTGCCGCAACTTGCGCTGTCCCACGAGACCTCCGCCGACGGCAAGGCGGTCACCATCAAGCTGCGCCCCGGCGTCAAGTTCCACGATGGTGAGCCGCTGGATGCGGAAGCCGCGAAATACTCGATCGAACGCCACATGACGATGCAGGGATCGTTCCGCAGGCCGGAACTCTCGGTGGTCGATACGGAGAGAGTGGTGGACCCGCTGACCATCCGGCTCAACCTCAAGTCGCCCTTCGCGCCGCTGATCGCCCAGTTGACCGACCGCGCCGGCATGATGGTTTCGCCCAAGGCCGCGAAGGAGGCCGGCGACAAGTTCGGCCTGA
>JANNFV010000355.1:0-9837 GCA_031380285.1 Hyphomicrobiales bacterium
GGCTTCAGCAGTTCGAGAATCGCGGAGGGGCTGGGAAGCGTGCGCTCCGGAAAGGGCCTGGTCTCGGTGGACATGGGCCGAACGTACGAAGCGGTTTTTCGTACGTCAATTTGTCTTTACACCTAGGGGTGCCTCTAATGACAAGATATCTTTACGTATTTTCGCCACCGCCGAGATCGCCAAGGCCGAAGCGATGGAGCTTTGCATAGAGGCTCTGGCGGCTCAGGCCCAGCATTTCGGCGGCGGACGCCCGGTTGTCGTCGGTCAGTTCCAGGGCGGCCTCGATGCACAGGCGCTCGATGACATCGGTCGTCTCCCGCACCAGTTCCTTCAAGGGCACGCTGCCCACCAGATCCTTCATCTGCTCCACCGAGCGGGGCAGGGTGGTCAGGCCGCGCGGCTCGTTGTCGGCGCGGCGTCTTTCCGTCCGGATGAGGAAGCCGATTCGCGGCGCAGCGTGGTCCACGATCTTGACGGCGGACACCTCGACCGGTTCCTCGGCGCCGTAGTTGCCGCGCAGAACGGTGGCGAAACCGCGCACCGTACCGCGATCCTGCAAGGTGCCAACGAGGACGCCGAAATCGACGGCGGCCCGCCCGAGCCATTGTCCCAGGCTCTTGCCGACCGCGCCAGACGCCATTGGCAGTTCTGCCATGTCGAGGAAGGTGCGGTTTGCCTCGAGAATCTGTCCGTCGCCATCGGTGATCACGAACCCTTCGGGCAGGCGCTCGATCAGGGATGGCAGGGCGATGACCTCGTTGCCGACGGGGTGTTCTGCCTGAGCGACAGGGCGCGCCTGCAACAGGAGCAGCGAAGCGCCTTCCTGGCGAAACAGGTGCGCGCTCAGGTCAAAATGCTGATGGCCCACAGCGGCCCGCAGGATCGCACCTTTTGCCTCGCCCGTGTTGAGTGCGGTGGTCAGCAGGGTCTGGAGCAGGTCGGAATCATGTTCATCGAAGAGTGAAGTGACGCTGCGGCCCGTCATGCGGCTGGCCGGCAGCGCAAAGACGTCAAGGCAGGCACTGTTGGCTTCCATCACCTTGCGGCTGGCGACATCGACGATGAGCATCGGCGTGCGGCCAAGCTGGAACAGCACGCGGTAGCGGGTTTCCACCGCCCGCATGCGGCTGTAGTCCCGCTCCATGTTCTGCTGGGCATCGACCAGTTGGCGCTGCAGCGAGGCCTGGAACTGCAGGCTGCGGCCAAGCAGCAGCGTATCGCCACGGTCGCGCAATGCGATGGCCGCATAGCGCACAGGCACCATCTTGTCGGGAGTTGATCCCAGGTGATTGATCTCGCGGGGTCGTGAGAGACCATTGGGCTGTGCCGCCTCGAGCAGCTCGCGGCCTTTGCTCAGGCTGTCTGGGGCGAGCGTGTCCAGCCATTTCCGCCGGGTCAACGGTGGCATTTCATCTGCCAGGGTTGTGTCCGCGCCAAAGCAGCAGGACCGCACGATGCCTTCCGAATCGAGCAGAATCGTCACATCGGCAAAGGATGCCAGCGCCAGCGCGGCGGTATCGGGGCTCAGTGCCCCGGTGATCTGGCGAAGGGAATTGTCACCATCCGCCCTGTTTTTCAGCACTGTGATCGCCCCGGGCACCTCTCGATTCTGGTGGCAACCGATCGAGGCGCAGTCGTGATGGTTCGGGCCGTCATATCCCTGACTTCAGTGTTCGTGCAACAGGCTTTGCAGCAGGGTGTTCGCAACAACCACTGCGGCGGCAGGATCGGGAGCGGTCGCATCGGCACCCGTGCGCGTCCATATGCCTGGATTGCTCGTGAAGGGTTGCCCGCCGACCATGACGACAAGACGCGGGTTGGCAGATTCCCTGCGCAATCGGCGCACCAGAAGGGCAATCGACGAGAGATCGGCGTTCCTGGAAACCGACAGCGCCAGAACATCGAATGATTCGCGGCTGATGCGATCCACGATCTCGGCATCGGCTTTGGGTGCCAGCCTCGCGGTATCCCACAGGGCATTGCGGAAGAAATCCTCGACCATGGCAGGTCCAAGGCTGTGGGTGTCGCCAGGAAGCTGCGCGATCAGGATCTTGCCGGAGGTGGCGGCCGCGCAAAGAGGTGCTTGCGGCATGGCGCTGCTGCCCAACAGCCGCTGCAGGCGACTGACGGCAAGTGTCACATCGGCGAAGGTGGCGTTGTCGTTGAGCCATTCCTCATGCAGGCGCGTGGCAACGGGCGTGATCAGGTTCAGGAGGATATCCTCCCGGCTGAGACCGCGCAGTGCCAGGACCATGATCCCGGCTTCGGTGATGTGATGGTCGGATGCAATCACATGGCTCAGCAATTGCTCGACATCGGCCTGGCTGACGCTTGAGGCTGGTTTCGCCGTATCGGCCTTGCGTGCGGCCCTGGCGGCCAGCAAACGCGGCAGGGCAACGCGGCGAATCGCGTCTTCCAGCAGGCTGCGGCTGGTGATTCCCGCCCCTTCCAGATCAAACCGTTTGAAACGCCGGGGCAGCTTTGGCGAAACCTCGGCTTCGCCGGGGTGGATCTGATCGAAAACCGTCTCAGAATCCGGATTGCCAGACATGTGCTTGCACGAAGGGGTGTGCGGCTTGCGCCTTGCCCCAGGGTCTCACCTCTTTTGCGTATCGCTTTGGGTCAGCGAACCGAAGAGCAGCAGTGAACAGTCAGGAAAGACGGGCTTCTCCCCAGAGGCCCGATCCAGAGACTAGCACTGCTGACGGGGGCGCATCATTGGGGATGATCCGGTTGGGAATGACACGTATCCCCTCGTCAGATCAAATATGTAAAGTTCAATTGACGGCCAGTCTGTTTGACAGTCCTGCCGTCCAACCGGAGCGTGCCAATTCCCTTGCAGGAGGAGGTGCAATCCAGAAAATTCAGTCGGGGAGACTGACGTGACTTATGGTCGTCCGGACCTGTCGTCCAAACACTCGCTCTACTCCGCGGAGGAGAGGCGGCGTCGGGACGATTCCCGCTGGACCCTCGTGCAGGGCATCCTCGCTCCGCTGCAATTCCTGGTCTTCCTCGTGAGTGCGGTTCTCGTCCTGCGCTATCTCGTGACCGGTCTTGGCTACGACGCGGCGACCGGCTCGGTCATTCTCAAGACGCTGGTGCTCTACACCATCATGATCACCGGCTCGCTCTGGGAACATGATGTCTATGGGCGGTATCTCTTCGCGCCCGCGTTCTTCTGGGAAGATGCGGTGAGCATGCTCGTGCTCGCGCTGCACACAGCCTATCTCGTGTCACTGGTGTGGCCCGGTGTCACGGCGCATCAGCAGATGGGCCTGGCTCTGGCCGCCTACGCCACCTATGTCGTCAACGCGGCGCAGTTCGTGATCAAGCTGCGTCGTGCAAGGCTTGAGCGGCCCTCCCTGCTGACCCTGCAGGAGGTTCGCTCATGAACGCCGTAACTCCGATCAACGGCGCGACGCCCCTTCCCGCTGCCGCAGCGCCGTCCCTGGGATGTCTTGATGCTCCGGTGCGCAAGGAGCGCGGCCAGCATGCCGTGTTCTGCGGCCTGACCGGCATCATCTGGATGCATAGGAAAATTCAGGACGCCTTCTTTCTGGTGGTCGGGTCACGCACCTGCGCCCACCTGATCCAGTCCGCCGCCGGGGTCATGATTTTCGCCGAACCGCGCTTTGCCACCGCCATCATCGATGAGCGCGATCTGGCCGGCCTCGCCGATGTGCATGACGAACTGGACCGTGTGGTGGCCAAGCTGCTGGCGCGGCGGCCGGACATCAAGCTCCTGTTCCTGGTGGGTTCCTGCCCGTCCGAGGTCATCAAGCTGGACCTCAGCAAGGCGGCCTCGCGGCTGGACAAGCAGTTCTTTCCCACCGTGCGCGTGCTGAGCTACTCCGGCAGCGGCATCGAAACCACCTTCACGCAGGGCGAAGATGCGGCTCTTGCCGCGCTGGTCCCGGCATTGCCCGCGGAAAGCTCGTCTGCCGCACCCTCCCTGATGATCGTCGGGGCGCTGGCCGATGTGGTCGAGGACCAGTTCGTCCGCCTGTTCGGTGCCATGGGAATCACAAGCGTCAAGGCGCTGCCGCCCCGTCGCTCGACACTGTTGCCGGATGTCGGGCCGAATACCGTCTTCCTGCTGGCGCAGCCCTTCCTGGCGGAGACGGCCAAGGCGCTGGAGGCCCGTGGGGCCAAGCGGCTTTCGGCTCCGTTTCCGCTCGGAGCGCAGGGCACGACCGAATGGCTGCGCGCCGGTGCCAATGCCTTCGGTGTCGATCCCGCTGTGTTCGAGGCCGCAACGGCGGCTCCTGCGGCCCGCGCGGCACATGCCGTTGCCCGCCATGCCCCTGTGCTTGGCGGCAAGCAGGTGATGTTCTTCCCCGATTCGCAGCTTGAGATTCCGCTGGCGCGGTTTCTGGCCAATGAGCTGGGCATGGGCCTGGCGGAAGTGGCGACACCCTATCTGCACCGCGCCCATCTCGCGGCGGATCTGGCGCTACTGCCCGCAGGGACGGCCCTGTCCGAAGGCCCGGATGTCGATCTGCAACTGGATCGCTGCCGTCAGCAGCGGCCGGACCTCGTGGTCTGCGGCCTTGGCCTCGCCAACCCGCTGGAGGCCGAGAACATCACCACCAAGTGGTCGATTGAACTCGTCTTTACCCCGATCCAGGGCTACGAGCAGGCGGGTGACCTCGCCGAGCTTTTCGCCCGTCCCTTCGGCCGTCAGTCGCGGCTGGAGGTGTAGCCATGCAGCTCACGCTCTGGACCTATGAAGGACCACCGCATGTCGGCGCCATGCGCATCGCCACGGCGATGGAGGGTGTGCATTACGTGCTGCATGCGCCACAGGGTGACACTTACGCCGATCTGCTGTTCACGATGATCGAGCGGCGTTCCAAGCGCACGCCGGTCACCTACACCACCTTCCAGGCGAGAGACCTGGGCGGTGACACGGCGGAACTGTTCAAGAACGCCTGCCAGCAAGCTTATGACCGCTTCAAGCCCGAGGCGATGCTGGTTGGGGCGTCCTGCACGGCGGAACTGATCCAGGACAATCCCGGCGGTCTCGCTGCGGCGCTGCAATTGCCGCTGCCGGTGATTCCGCTGGAACTCCCGGCCTATCAGAAGAAGGAAAACTGGGGCGCGGCGGAAACCTTCTATCATCTCGTGCGCGCCCTCACCGGCGCACAGGCCGCTGGCTTCACGCGGGCCACACCCGCAGAAGAGGGGCGTCGTGCCCGCTGCAACCTGCTTGGCCCGACAGCGCTGGGCTTCCGCCACCGCGACGACATCGCCGAGATCACCAGGCTGCTCGGCATGATTGGCGTCGATGTGCATGTGACGGCTCCGATGGGAGCGCGTCCTGCCGATATTGCCCGCATGCCGCAGGCGGATTTCAACATCTGCCTCTACCCCGAGACAGCGGACACCACCGTGCGCTGGCTGGAGCGGACCTTCCGCCAGCCTGCCGTGAAGACTGTTCCGATCGGTGTTGGTGCAACACGGGACTTCATCCGCGAGGTCGCGACGCTCGCTGGCCTTGATGCGGACGCGACGCTCGCCCGCATCGAAGCCGAGGTCGGGCCGCGTCTGCCCTGGTATTCACGCTCCGTCGACTCGACCTATCTCACGGGCAAGCGGGTCTTCATCTTCGGCGATGCCACCCATGCCATCGCGGCGGCCCGCGTGGCCGCGAAGGAACTGGGCTTCGAGGTGGTGGGACTGGGAACCTACTCCCGCGAATTCGCGCGGGATGTGAGGGCCGCCGCAGCGCTCTACGGCATCGAGGCGCTGGTCACGGATGATTATCTCGAGGTCGAGGAAGCCATTGCGGCGCTGCAGCCCGAGCTGGTGCTGGGCACCCAGATGGAGCGCAACATCGCCAAGAAGTTCGGCATTGCCTGCGCTGTCATCTCCGCTCCGGTGCATGTGCAGGATTTCCCGGCCCGCACCTCGCCACAGATGGGTTTCGAGGGTGCGAACGTCATTTTCGACACCTGGGTGCATCCGCTGATGATGGGGCTGGAAGAGCATCTGCTCGGCATGTTCCGCGGCGATTTCGAGTTCAAGGACGATGTTGCGGCGTCGCATCTTGGTCATGGCCATGGCTCGCACAAGGCGGCCGCGAATGCTGAGCCGATCATCGCGCCACCCGCCGTGCCGCTGGCCGCCGAAAGCGACACGGCGATACGCGCCGCTGCCGCTTTCTCCGTTCAATGGACACTCGATGCCGAGAAGGAGCTGAAGAAAATACCGTTCTTCGTGCGGGGTAAGGCCCGCCGCAACACCGAACGCTTCGCCACCGAGCGCGGCGTAACCCCGATCACCGTGGACACGCTCTATGATGCCAAAGCCCATTTCGGCCGCTGAAAAGACGCCCGTGAAGGTCGTCATCGTCACACTGGACAGCCATCTGGCCAGCGCCTGTGACCGCGCCTGGGCGAAGGTGCGCCAGGAAGCGCCCGGATTGCAGGTGGTGTTGCACGCAGCCTCCGAATTCGGCGGCGACGACGCGGCCCTTGCCCGCTGCATCGCGGATATCGGCACGGGAGACATCATCCTGGTGACGATGCTCTTCGTCGAGGAGCATATTCGTGCGGTGCTGCCTGCCTTGCAGGCGCGGCGCGAAAGCTGCGATGCCATGGTGGCCTGCATGTCTGCGCCCGAGGTGGTGAAGCTGACCCGCATGGGCAAGCTGCGCATGGGTGAAAAGAGCGGCGGTGCGCTCTCCTTCCTCAAGCGCCTGCGCGGCAAGACTGATGAGAAGACAGGCGCCCCCAAGGGTTCGGGCGCCACGCAGATGGCGATGCTGCGCCGCCTGCCCAAGATCCTCCGCTTCATCCCGGGCACGGCCCAGGATCTGCGGGTGTATTTCCTCACCCTGCAATTCTGGCTGGCAGGCTCTGAAGGCAACATGGCCAACCTGATCCGCCTGCTGGTGGACAAGTTCGCCGATGGCCCCAGGCAGATCTATCGCGGTCGGCTGAAAGCGGGCGATCCCATCGAATACCCGGATACGGGCGTCTATCATCCCCGCCTGGCATCGCGCATTGCCGAGCAGGTCACGGCCTTGCCGCAGCGTCCAAGCCAGATGTCGGGAAAACCCGTCACGGGCCGGGTCGGGCTTCTGGTGCTGCGCTCCTATATCCTGGCGGGCAACACGGCGCATTATGACGGCGTGATCGCAGCCTTCGAGGCTAAGGGCCTTGAGGTCTGCCCGGTCTTTGCCAGCGGCCTTGATGCCCGCCCGGCGATCGAGGCGTATTTCCTGAAGGATGGCAAGGTCACGGTCGATGCGGTCGTGTCCCTCACCGGCTTCTCGCTGGTGGGTGGCCCTGCCTACAACGATTCCAGGGCCGCCGAGGACGTGCTGGCCAAACTGGATGTCCCTTATATCGCCGCACAGCCCGTCGAGTTCCAGACGCTGGAGCAGTGGGGCGCATCGGGCCGGGGTTTCCTGCCCGTCGAGTCGACAATCATGGTGGCGATCCCGGAGCTTGATGGTGCCTCTGGCCCCATCGTCTTCGGCGGACGCTCGGATGGTGCGGGCGAGGCGTGCACGGGCTGTGCCCGCGCTTGCGTGTTCGAATCGGCCAGCGGCACCCGCGACATGCATTCCTGCAGCGAGCGGGCGGATATGCTGGCGGCACGCGTCGAGAGGCTCGTGTCGCTGCGCAAGCGGGCACGGGAAGACCGCAAGATCGCCATCACGCTGTTTGCCTTTCCGCCCAACGCCGGCAGCCTTGGCACGGCGGCATTCCTGGCGGTGTTCGAATCGCTGTTCAATGTGCTGAAGGGCCTGCGGCTCGCAGGCTACAAGGTCGACCTGCCGATGAATGTCGATGCGCTGCGCGCGCGCATTCTCGAAGGCAATGCCCAGCGCATGGGCTCGCTTGCCAATGTGCATGCGTTGATCCCTGCCGCTGACCAGGTGCGCCGCCAGCGCTGGCTCGGCGAAATCGAAGCTCAGTGGGGTCCGGCTCCAGGCCGCCAGCAATCGGACGGCCAGTCGATCCAGATCCTGGGCGAGAGCTTCGGCAATGTCTTTGTCGGATTGCAGCCGGGCTTCGGCTACGAAGGCGATCCGATGCGGCTGCTCTTCGAGAAGGGTTTCGCGCCCACCCATGCCTTCACGGCGTATTATCGCTATCTGCAAGAGGATTTCGGGGCGGATGCCGTTCTGCATTTCGGCACGCATGGGGCGCTGGAATTCATGCCGGGCAAGCAGGTGGGCCTTTCTGGTGAATGCTGGCCCGACCGTCTGATCGGCGACATGCCGAATTTCTACCTCTACGCCGCCAACAACCCGTCCGAAGGCACGCTGGCCAAGCGCCGCTCCGCCGCCACCCTGATCAGCTATCTGACGCCGCCCGTCACCAATGCCGGTCTCTACAAGGGCCTGCTGGAACTCAAGGCCTCGCTGGATCGCTGGCGGCAATTGACGCCTGCCGAGAGTGCCGAGCAGGGTTCGCTCGCCGAACTGATCCAGACACAGGCGGCCGCGGTCGATCTGGCACCATCCGCGCCTGCTTGGGGCGAGCAGGCATCCACCCAGATCATGCACCTCGTCAACAAGGTGCTGGAACTTGAATACACGCTGATCCCCGTGGGCCTGCATGTGGTGGGTGATGTGACAACGGCGGAAGATCGCTGTGGCATGTTGCGGGCGATGGCCGAGGCCAGCCACGGCTTCTCGCCCGACGATCGCATGCTGGCCGCCATCATCGAAGGCGCGACGCCTGAGAAAGTGGCCGCCCTCTATGACGGTGCGGCTCGCAGCGATATTCTCGCCATCCTGCAGGAACTGGCGGAATGCAATGCCAAGCTGATGCAGGACCACGAGGTCGCAGGCGTGATCCGGGCGCTGGATGGCCGCTTCATTCGCCCCGCTCCGGGCGGAGATCTGATTCGCACGCCCGCCATCCTGCCGACCGGGCGCAACCTGCACGGCTTCGATCCGTTCCGCATCCCTTCCGCTTTCGCCATGGCCGATGGCCGGGCGCAGGCGGACAAGGTGATCGCCCGCCACATGGCGGATGGCAATGCGTTCCCCACATCCATCGCGCTGGTCCTGTGGGGCACCGACAATCTCAAGTCGGAAGGTGGCCCCATCGGGCAGGCCTTGTCGCTGATGGGGGCGACTGCTCGTTTCGATGCCTATGGCCGCTTGGCCGGAGCCGACCTCATTCCGCTGGAACAGCTGGGGCGTCCGCGCATCGATGTGGTGATGACGCTCTCGGGCATCTTCCGCGATCTGCTGCCCTTGCAGGTCAAGCTGCTGGCCGAAGCCGCCTATCTCGCGGCCTGCGCCGACGAGCCGTCCGAGATGAATTTCATCCGCAAGCACGCGCTGGCCTATCAGGCGGCAAAGGGCTGTGATCTCGAGACGGCAGCGCTGCGCGTATTCAGCAACGCCGACGGGGCCTATGGCGCCAACGTCAACCTGCTGATCGACAATGGGCGCTGGCAGAACGAGGACGAGCTGGCCGAGACCTATACCAGCCGCAAGTGCTTCGCCTTCGGGCGCAAGGGCGTGGCGGTGAAGCAGGATGCCCTGCTGAAGAGCGTGCTGGGCGACGTGCAACTCGCCTACCAGAACCTCGAATCGGCTGAACTGGGTGTCACGACCGTTGACCAGTATGTCGATACGCTGGGCGGTATCAGCCGGGCGGTGGCCCGCGAGCGTGGCGATGCCTGCGTGCCGGTCTATATCGGCGACCAGACGAAGGGTGCAGGCATCGTCCGCACGCTGAACGAACAGGTCGCGCTGGAGACACGCACCCGCGCCCTCAATCCGAAATGGTACGAGGGCATGCTGAAGCATGGCTACGAGGGCGTGCGCAATATCGAATTGCAGGTGACCAACACCATGGGCTGGTC
>JANNFV010000600.1:0-2582 GCA_031380285.1 Hyphomicrobiales bacterium
CGGCCAGTGTGACGAACTGGAACTTGTAGCCCATCGCGCCGATCTTCTCCTGATAGCGGGTGGCGTCCTCGATGCTCATCTTCTTCAGCCAGTTGAAAGAGGGCGAGCAATTGTAGGCCAGCATCTTGCCGGGGTGATGGCGGTGCATCTCCTCCGCGAACTCGCGTGCTTCACCCAGATCCGGCTCGGATGTTTCCCACCAGATCAGATCCGCATAGGGCGCATAGGCGAGGCCGCGGCTGATGGCATGGCCGACCGAATGGGTCTTGCCCTGCTTCAGGCGGAAGAACCCTTCATCCGTGCGGCTGTCACGGTCGATCCAGGGGTGATCATAATCATCGACATCCGAGGTGATCAGATTGGCCGCATGGGCATCCGTGCGGGCCAGAACCAGCGTCGGCACGTCCATGACATCGGCGGCGAGCCGTGCGGCATTCAGCGTGCGCTGGAAGGTCTTGGTTGGCACCAGAACCTTGCCGCCCAGATGGCCGCACTTCTTCTCGGACGCGAGTTGATCCTCGAAATGCACGCCGGCGGCACCGGCTTCGATCATGCTCTTCATCAATTCGAAGGCGTTGAGCGGGCCACCAAAGCCAGCCTCTGCATCCGCGATGATGGGCGCGAACCAGTAGGTCGAGCTGTCGCCCTCCATCTTGGCGATCTGGTCGGCGCGGCGCAGCGTGTTGTTGATGCGCTTGACCACATCAGGAACCGAAGACGCGGGATACAGCGATTGATCCGGGTACATCTGGCCCGCATTGTTGGCATCCGCCGCAACCTGCCAGCCCGAGAGGTAAATGGCCTCGAGGCCAGCCTTGACCTGCTGCATGGCCTGGTTGCCGGTCAGCGCACCCAGCGTGCGGACAAAGGGGCGCTCGTGCAGGAGCTGCCACAGGCGGTTGGCGCCGAGCCGAGCCAGCGTGTACTCGATCTTGATGGAGCCGCGCAGCTTCTCGACATCGGCGGGGGTGTAATCCCGCTTGATTCCCTTGAAGCGATCCGTTGCAGTCGTCAGTGTCATGGGGTAATCCTTTTTTGACAGAATTTGACAGTGACAAGAGGATAAGTGTGCGCTGCAGCAGACGCAATCCTCGAAGTGACTCTCAAAAAACGGATTGTAAAAAGTCAATAATATTACAATTGACAAAAGATATTTTGTAATTATTTTGTCGCAGATGAAATCCATGCGCATCGGCGGCAAGCTGCGCCGTCTCCGTCAGGACCGTCGCCTCACCCAGACCCAGATGGCCGAGGCGCTGGAAATCAGCCCGAGCTATCTCAACCTGCTCGAGAGCAACCAGCGGCCTGTCACCGTGCGGGTGCTGCTGAAGCTGGCCGAGAAATTCCAGGTCGATCTCAACACGCTGGCGGGCGACGACGACGAGCGGCTGTCGGCGGCGCTGATGGAGGCGTTCTCCGATCCGATCTTTGACGCAGCCGACGTCAAGGCCTCCGATATCAAGGACGCTGCCGCGACCTTGCCTGCCTTCAGCCGGGCCGTCCTCGATCTCTACAATGCCTACAAGAGCGGGCCATCGGCCACGGGAGCGCTCGCGTCAGGCGAGGATGCGGGCGAGGGCGGGTCCATCGCCATCCCCTCCGAGGAGGTCACGGAGTTCCTGCAGAAGCGCATGAACCATTTTCCCGATCTGGAGGAAGCCGCCGAGCAGCTCTGGGTCGATAACGGCCTCGCCATCCATACGCTTCAGCGCGACCTGATCCAGCTGCTCGCCACGCGCTACGCCGTCGATGTCGATATCGTGCCTGCCGAAACGATGGAGGGGGCGATGCGGCGCTACAACCCGCTGACCCGCAGGCTGGAGCTGTCAGAACTGCTGCCGATCTCGTCGCGCACCTTCCAGCTCGGCGTGCAGATCGCCTATCTCGGCTTCCGCAAGGACATCGACCAACTGATCGCTGGCGGCAAGTTCTCGACGCCGGAGGCGGATTCTCTCGCCCGCGCCGCGCTCGCCAGCTATTTCGCCTCCGCCGTGATGTCGCCCTACCAGCGCTTTCTGGAGGCGGCACGCTCCACCCGCTATGATCTCACGGTGCTGCAGCACCGCTTCGGCAAGTCCTTCGAGCAGGTCTGCCACCGGCTCACCACCTTGCGCCGCAAGGGCCAGGAAGGCCTGCCGTTCCACCTGATCCGCGTCGATGTTGCAGGCAATATCTCGAAGCGTTTCACGGCTTCGGGCATCCAGATGGCGCGGTTCGGCTCGGCCTGCCCGCGCTGGAATGTCTATGATGCCTTTGCCACGCCGGGCATCCTGCGCGTACAGGTCTCCGAGATGCCGGATGGACAGCGCTTCTTCTGCGTGGCCCGCACCATCCGCCCAGCGGGACGGCGCACCGGCCGCACCGGCATTCTCCAGACCGGCGGGCAACTGGCCATCGGGCTGGGCACCAATGTGCAGAACGCGGGCGACATCGCCTATGCCGATGGGTTGAACCTCGACGACGCGCAGATCATCACCAAGATCGGCGTTTCCTGCCGCACGTGTCCGCGCAATGATTGCGCTGACAGGGCTGTTCCATCGCTCCATCAGCGGCTGGAACTGGACGAGAACCGGCGCGGCATG
>JANNFV010000632.1:0-6209 GCA_031380285.1 Hyphomicrobiales bacterium
ATCCGCCCGAGGCCAAGCAGGCCTTCCGCAAGGCGTCCGAAATCGCGCACGCCGCAGGGCGCAGCGTCGCGCTCACACTGTCCGACAGCTTCTGCGTCGATCGCTACCGGGCCGAGTTCCTGGACCTCATGCGCTCTGGCGTCGTGGACATCGTCTTCGCCAACGAGGCAGAGCTGAAGTCGCTCTACACCACCAGCGACATCGACAGCGCCATTGCTGCCATCCGCTCCGATGTGGCGCTGGCCGTGGTGACACGCTCCGAGCAGGGGGCGATGGCGATCACCCGCGCCGAAACCGTTGCCGTCCCTGCTTTCCCGGTCGCAAGAATCGTGGACACGACGGGTGCAGGCGATCTTTTCGCGTCTGGCTTTCTCTTCGGCCACACCCATGGTCTCGATCACCGCCACGCCCTGCGCCTGGGTGCTTTGGCGGCCGCCGAGGTGATCGCGCATGTCGGGCCGCGTCCGCTCGTCAGCCTGCAACAATTGGCACGGGACAACGGCCTGGTGTGAGGCAAGCGGCTATCACCTTTGACCATATCACGGAGGAGCGCCCATCCTGCCCCCTTGTGGGGCGGGTGGCCCCGCGCTCTTGGCGGGGTCGGGTGGGGGTCGCGCTGCTCTATCCGGAAACGTCAGCGCGACCCCCTCCCGGCTCGCTCTGCTCGCCACCCACCCCACAAGGGGGTGGGATGAGCGCCCGTCCGACAACCGACCGGTCATAAGGGCCGTCGGTGTGAGGCATCAACTCCTGAGTTCGGGTGCGGATCGCGCCGCAAGACTGCGCGCTCTCGAATCAGGAGCGGACCAGGCCTCAAGCCTGCCCTTGCCCCGCCCCATCGCCACATCGTCGAAGCCATAGTGGCGCGCCAGGCTTGCCAGTGCCAGCTTGACCACGACCTTGGCTGAGCGTGCAGGCCAGTGCCTGTCCCGCTCGATCAGTTCGAGCCCCTTGCCGAAGCCACAGAGATCAAACAGCAATCCGGAGAATTCCGGTCCCACGGCGCGCATCGCCAGATCAACGCGCTGGCGAGCGGCCATTGCCGCTTCGGTCGGGTTCAACCGTCCGGATGGATCGGCATGATCCCCCCGTGGCTGGCCGGACCAGTTCATGGTCACGCGGGGCAGCATGCCCGCAAAGGTCAGGTCGGCCCTCAGCCGTTCCCCGGCGGCAAAGGCTGCCGGTCCGATCAGCCCCTCGCCGGATTTGTCCTTCCTGCGAAACATCCAGAGCAGCGGACTTTCCTCGCCCGCCATCGCCCGGCGGTCGGGCAGTTCGGAATCCTGGACTGATCGCGCGGGCAAAAGCTCACCCTTGCGCTGGTTCTGCCCGTTCTTGGCACGGCTCTGCATTCCCATCTCCCTTTTGAAAAAATAGGATTATCATCTTATATTAGGAATGCAAGATGAAGTTGCGGGCAGCTCTTGCAGTCATTCATGGCACGCAACGCAAAAACGCCGCCCCATGGGGCGGCGCTTGAAAGACATTGGTCTGACCGGATCAGCGACGACCGGCCCGCTTGCGCTTCTGGCCGAGGCCCATTTCCTTGGCCAGGCGTGACCGCGCTTCGGCATAGCTTGGCGCAACCATGGGGTAATCGGATGGCAAGCCCCACTTTTCGCGATACTGCTCGGGCGACAGGTTGTACATCGTCCGCAGATGACGCTTCAGCGACTTGAACTTCTTCCCGTCCTCGAGGCAGATCAGATAATCCGGCGTGATCGACTTCTTCGGATTGACCGCAGGCTTGGCAGGCTCGGTCGGCGCAAGCACGACACCGCTGCCGACCCGCGTCAGGGCAGAGTAGATTTCGCCGATCAGGCCAGGCACTTCAGCCGCCGACACCGTATTGTTGCTGACATAGGCCGACACGATGTCTGCCGTCAGCTCGATCAGTCCCGATTGGTCTTCAGAAATAGCCATCGTCTTTGTTTTCCTGTTTTTGGCGAAAGACCAGCCTTTTGGCAGGTCGTGAACACTCTGGCGCTGCGGCTCATCTGTTGATGCAGCCACTCGCATTTACATATCCGTCAATACGCGAAAACCGCCGAAAGGCAAGAAGAACAAGCATTACACCGTCAAACAGACCGATCATCAATCTATACTTGGCTTTTTGACAAAGGAACTGTGCGCGAAAAGCGATGAAAACTTGACCCGTCGACCTGCCCGCAGGCAGCGGGATACCGCTCCAGAATTCTATTAAACCACGAAAAATCAATATGTTGAGTGTTTTCAGGATCGCTCCGGGCGATATCTCGATCCTGCGCTGACATGTATACCAAAGTTGCGGTCCGGCATGATCCGAGATCATGGGGAGATTGCAATCGCGCATAAACAATAAGCAAATTTACGAATACAAAAACGGCAAAAAAATCGTCTGATAGGCCTTCCGTTCCTGACGCTGTCAAAAAAAACAAAAAATACCCTGAAAAATCAGGGAATCATTGCACCTTGTTCTGCTCCGCCAAATGCTGCCGAAGAGCCTCCATCGAGCTGAAGCGCTCGACGCCAGATTCGGTTACCGCCTGGACCGATCCATCGGCATACATGCTGTAGGTGCGTCCGCCCGCATTGTAAGTCCCGAGAATGTGGGATTGGGTCAGCACCTTGGATTGAGCCGGAATCCTGTGCGGAGGCAGAATCCCGGATTGCGGTTCTGCCAGAACGACGGGCGCAACAGCCCTCAGGTCCGCATCGTCAGCAACAACGGCCTCGTCCGCCGGGCCGTCGCCATCGCGGTTGCCCGCGCTGATATCCGCCTCTTCTTCGGCCACCTCCCTCACGGTTGCCCCGGAGAGCCCCTCCGGCTCGATCGGTTGTACCGGCTCGAGGTGCTGCACCCGCTCTGTCGGATGGTCAACCTCGGCACTCTCAACGGCAGGATAACCAACGCCAGGATAACCAACGGCGGGATCATCAACGGCGACATCATCAATGACAGCATCATCAACGGCCGCACGCTTGCGCTTCCGCCCCCCTGGTTTGCCAAGCAGTTCGGCCAGCCCATCGGCAAACGAGGCTTTGGACTGTGGTTCGACGGGCAGCAGCACGTTTGGCGAAACGTCTGGCAGCACATCCGGCGGGGGCATTGCAGATGGTCCCGTCGCCGGCTCGGCAAAAGGCTCTGCCAGCGCCCGCGAAAGCTCCGCCTCGAGATCTGCAATGCCGGTCGATGCGGAGGGAGCCACATCGGCCACCGCAACCGGAATGGGGATTTCTCCGGTCGATACGACCGGCTCCATGCTTGTTTCTGTCAATCCGGCCCCTTGCGCGGAAAGACCCGATTCGACCGAGGAGGTCTCCACATCCCGTGCTCTGGACCACGCCATCCCGCCCGCAGCGACCGCCCCGGAGACAGCTCCTGCGGCCAGGACGGCGGGAAGCATGCCGCCGCCCGACTGCGCCTTCTCGGGCGGCACCCCCGTCACCGGCGGAGCCTCCACCCCGCCCAGGGGAACCACGGGGCGGTCGGGAACCAACGTCCGGCCGGGGAGTTTTTCGCCACGGCGCTCCAGCACAGCGAGAATCTGGCTGAGACGCAGCAGCGCAAAGCCAATGCCAACGGCAACGAGACCGCCCGACAGCGCGATCGTCCCGCCCAGCGTCATGGCGGAACCCCGCTCCGTCATCACGATATCGAAGCCCATGAGCAGCGACACCGCGCCACCAATCATCAGCAAGGCACCGCAAACAATCACCAGTAAGGCCACGCAGATTCCTTTTCTGAGTCACAATTCTGAAGTCAATGTCGCAAAACAATCGTGTTTTGGGAAGTGAGACCTGTTTCGACGATCCTGAACATCGCGCCATCGACTGAAAGACGGTTGCCGAAGGCCGAGGGAACGCCTACCTCTTGGCTTGTCGGTGGCCTTGTGGGCCGCCAAGCACAATCCAGAGCAGGAAGGCCATTGCCATGACATTCTCCCTCCCCGATCTTCCCTATGCCCATGATGCCTTGCAGCCCTACATGTCGAAGGAAACGCTCGAGTATCACCATGACAAGCACCACCTCGCCTATGTGAGCAACGGCAACAACCTGCTGAAGGGCTCCGAGTTCGAGGGCAAGAGCCTGGAGGAGATCGTCAAGGGCTCGTTTGGCAAGAATGCCGGTCTCTTCAACAATGCGGGCCAGCACTCCAACCACATGCATTTCTGGTAATGGATGAAGCCCAATGGCGGCGGCAAGATTCCCGGCACGCTGGAGAAGGCGATCGTCGATGCCTTCGGCTCCGTCGAGAAGATGAAGGAGGACTTCATCCAGGGCGGCGTCACCCAGTTCGGCTCCGGCTGGCACTGGCTCGCCGTGCAGAACGGCAAGATCGTGGTGATGAAGACCCCCAATGGCGAAAGCCCGCTGGTGCATGGCGCCAAGCCGATCCTGGGCAACGATGTCTGGGAGCACAGCTACTACATCGACTACCGCAACCGCCGCCCCGACTATTGCAAGGCCTTCATCGAGAGCCTGGTGAACTGGGACTACGTGGCGGAAATGTACGACGCGGCGATCAAGACGGCTTGACCCATCTGATATCTGCGAAAAGGAAAAGCCCCCGACAGGGGGCTTTTCTGTTGATGCCTCTAAACTCTGATGTCGATCAGGCCACCAGAACCTGGCGGCTTGGGGTCACCTCAACCGCCTGCCGCGGGCGCGCCCAGCGGCTTGACGGCTTTGTCATCCTTCACACCAAAGATCTGCTCGGCCTGCTTGCGCGAGGCCGGATCCATGGCAGCCAGAGCCTCGCGCTTTTCCTGCGCCGACATCTGGTTGAAGGATGGCCGCACCGCTCCGATGGCCATCGTCATGCAGAGACATCCACGCGCTGCCCCTGGCCCGCTGGCGGGGCCGAAGCGGCGGCCGGTGCCGGTGCCGCAACAGGTTCAGGCGGTCGCGCACGAACAGGCGCAGGCGCTGAATAAGCTTGAGCCGCCTGGGCAGAACCACCACTCGCGCAACCAACACAACCCGACATGATCTTGAACTCCGGAGGATGATCCCTCTGAGACGATCAAGCGCCCAAAATCTGAACGCCATACTGACAGACATGGTTAACTGACGCAGCGTCCGCCTGCCTCACGGGGATGTGAACGATGGAGCGCTCACGGCACGCGCTTTTCGATCTCCGCCAGCAAGCGGGCCATCATTCCGTAGTGTCCGAAAACATTGGGATGCATCGCGCCCGATGACAGATATCCGGCGATATATTCCAGCGGAGGATTTCCGGCCTTTATTCCGATCACGCCCTGCTTCTCCACCGAAGGTTTGAAACGGTGAATCCAGCTCGGACTGGCGCAATATCCGCGGTTGTTCTGATAGTCGCCGACGAATACCCAACCCTGTGCTGAGTGAGCCAGCGTGAAGGCCCTGATGGTGTCATTCAGTGGTTTGATCACCCTATTGAAAGCCAGCGAGCTTTCCACCCGGGAGATGCCGACTCCCATGAGGTTGAGAAACCACGGCGTGAAATCCGGCTGGCTGTCCCAGATCGATCCCTTGCAGAAATTGCGTTTCTCATCCTTGGTGACGTCGGGGTAGCTGGCATAGAAAATACGCTTGGCCTGGATGTCGGAAACGATTGCTGGCAGTTTTTGCAGCTGGTCGTCGAGCCCCGCGAAAAGACCGGCCATTTTCTCCGTCGGGAAGCGGCAGGTCTTCAACACGCAATCCACAAGCTGTGGACCAAACTCCATCTCGTTGCCGCCCGTCGTGATGCTCAGGATATCGGGTGACACCTGGTCCTGGCAGGGCGACTGCCCTTCCACCTTGCACAGCAGTTGTCGCAGCATTGTCGCCTGCACCGGAAGCTCGGTTCCCTGATACAAGCTGTAAGCAAGCGTTCCGGGCTTTTGAACGCTGATCCTGTCGCGGGCCTTCTCAAGACTCTCGATGCCTTCATAGTGTCCGGCAATACCGACTTTGACGGTCGCACCGGAGCAGGCGAAACTCACATAGGTGACAGAAGTGTCACGCCTCTTCCGTGCCAGTTCGATGGCGGCCTGCGACGACGCGGATAGCAGCGAGCGATGGCAGCGATGGTCCCACCACTCGGCCATGCGCACGGGGATGGTCCAGACCACTCCATTGTTGGAGCCCGGCTGAAACGTGACATGTGGATTGCCTTCGCCGGAAGCAACACTGTCGCCCATCGCGGTGAACTTGATATCCTTGATCTCGATCTCGCGATCCGCGAACTCGGCCTTCAGTGAGCCTT